>JAQGOW010000139.1 GCA_028293405.1 Verrucomicrobiales bacterium | reverse complement strand
CTGCCGCATCCATGGGCTTGCCCGGGTTCAGCGGTTTCATCGCAGAACTTCAGGTCTTGATTGGCGCATGGAAAACATTCCCGGTGTTGGCGATTATTGCGGCCTTGGGAATTGTGATCGGTGTCGCTTATACATTGCGCGCAGTGGTCCGCGCATTTTTCAGCGATACTCAGAACTCTGCACCAAAGTCCACCGAGGCCCACGAACCACTTGTTCCCATTACGTGGCCGGAACGCGCCGGAGCCGTGCTGCTGTTAACCTGCACGATTGTCGTCGGCCTTTATCCCCGCGTGTTACTCGATGTGATTACCCCCACGTTCAACTCGCCGCTCTTTGAGCGGCTATGGAAAGGCGGGATGTGAGTAACCCTTCACATTTGTTGACCCTGCTGTTGCCCGAAATCGTCGTTGCGATTTGCGCGTTAGCGGTGCTGTTCGTCGACGTATCGCTCCTTCGACAAAAATCAATCGAAGTTCGATCCCGCGCCAGTTCCGCGATCACGATTCTAGGTTGTCTCGTCGCAATAGTGTGTGCTGCCCGAAACACTCCGGCAAATGCGTTCGCGATGGTGGATCTAACTGCAGTGGGGCCCGTTGTTAAAATCGTGCTTCTTGCACTGACGATCTTCACCGCGTTGATTTCGTGGGAGGCCCGGTTCACCAGGCACATTGGTGAATATTATGCGCTGCTGCTCCTGGCTGCCGTTGGCCTGATGTTACTCATCAGTTCCAACAACCTCCTCATGATCTTCGTAGCGGTTGAACTGGTAAGTCTGTCGCTCTACGCGATGACTGCGCTAAATAAATCGAGCGCAGCCTCAGCGGAAGCGGCCCTAAAATATTTCCTGTCCGGCGGCACGGCCGCCGCTTTCATGTTATACGGCATCAGTTTGCTCTATGGGCTCACCGGAAGCCTCGATCTCGAGATCATCGCCAGCTCACTTCAAACCCACGCACTTGAACCACTTCACTACCTTGCGATCGTGCTGACCATCACTGGATTCGCGTTCAAAATTGCAGCAGCGCCGTTCCACCTGTGGGCTCCTGATGTCTACGTCGCTGCCCCGACACCAATCGCATCATTCATCGCGTCTGCCTCCAAGGTCGCGAGCTTCTTCGTCCTTGCACGCGTGTTGTTGATCGGATTCGCCGGCGGACCAGGTTGGACAACGATCCTCGCCGTGCTCGCGGCACTTTCGATGGTATTAGGCAGTGTCGCCGCGATCGCTCAAACCCGTGTCAAACGCCTTCTTGCCTACTCAGCCATCGCCAATGCTGGTTACGCGTTGCTTGCTTTGTGGTCAGGTGAAGCGCGCGCCGTGAGTTCGCTTTTATTTTTCGTTATAACTTACGCCGTCACCGTCCTTGGTGCGTTCGGTATTGTTTCGTTGGTCGAGAACGACGGTAAACGCGACGAATTGAGCGCCTTCGCTGGATTGAGCCGCCGCGCCCCGGTGCTCTCAATGTGCATGCTGGTCTTTCTTCTGTCGCTCGCGGGCATCCCGCCTCTCTCCGGCTTCTTTGGCAAGTTCTACATCTTCACCGCCGCTCTTTCCGGTCCCGAACATTTGCGCCCGCTCTGGCTCGTCGTGCTCGGCGCTGCCACGAGCGCGATCTCGCTTTATTATTACCTCCAGGTTCTCAAACAAATCTACGTAGTCCCCGCGGCGGCCGGTGCGAAACCGCTGCCGGTGAACGGCCCAGCAACATTTGCCGTTGTGGCATTAGCGATCATCGTGGTCGTGTTGGGCTGCGTTCCCAGTCTGCTCCTCAACAACCTTGGCTCGGGTTTGAGCCTTCTTGCCTCTCGTTTATGAAAACAACCAACCAACCGGAAACCGTTTTTGGCACCGTCGATGGCAATGAAGCCGCCGCCTCTGTCGCTTATCGGCTAACGGAGACCATTGCTATTTATCCAATCACGCCTTCATCGCCGATGGCCGAATCTTGTGATGAATGGGCGGCGGAAGGTCGTAAAAATTTGTTCGGGACAGTGCCGCACGTCGTCGAAATGCAATCCGAAGCCGGTGCCGCTGGCGCGTTGCACGGCATGCTTCAAGTCGGTTCGTTTAGCACCACGTTCACCGCGTCCCAAGGACTGCTGCTGATGATCCCGAACATGTATAAAATCGCCGGTGAATTGTTGCCGTGTTGCATGCACGTGACTGCACGAACCGTCGCCGCACACGCACTCTCAATTTTCGGCGATCATTCCGACGTCATGGCGGTCCGCCAAACCGGTTGGTCGATGCTTTCCTCAGCGTCGGTTCAGGAAGCGCAAGACTTCGCCGCCATCGCTCACGCTTCAACGCTTCATTCGCGAATTCCTTTCGTCCACTTCTTCGACGGCTTTCGTACCTCGCACGAGCTTGGCAAGATCAAGCTCCTCGGCGACGAAGAATTGCGTCAGATGATCCCGCACGAACTCGTGCAGGCGTTTCGCATGAACGGCCTGTCGCCGGACCGGCCTTCGATCCGCGGCACCGCTCAGAATCCCGACGTCTTTTTCCAGGCCCGTGAAGCAGCGAATCGCTTTTACGATCGCACCCCAAACATTGTTCAAGAGCAGATGGACCTGTTCGCCCGTCTCACTGGTCGCCAGTATCACTTGTTCGAATACCTCGGCCATCCGCAAGCGGAGCGCGTCATTATCATTATGGGTTCCGGTGGCGAAACAGTTGCCGAAACCGTCAAGTGGCTCAACGAACACGGCGAAAAAGTCGGCGTGTTGAAAGTGCGATTATTCCGCCCGTTCTCGGTCGGAAATTTCATCGCCGCTTTGCCAGCGACGACCAAAAAAATCGCGGTCCTCGATCGCACCAAAGAACCCGGTGCCGTTGGCGAGCCCCTTTATCAGGATGTCGTCACAGCACTTCAGGAAGGCAGTAATGAAGGTCTTGCCTCCTTTGATACAAACGTTCAAGTCGTAGGAGGACGCTACGGTTTATCTTCCAAGGAATTTACCCCCGCGATGGTGAAGGCGGTTTTCGACGAACTCACCAAAAATAAACCTAAAAATCATTTCACCATCGGCATCTACGACGACCTCACGCGCCTCTCGCTGCCGTATGATCCCGAATTCGATATCGAATCGACCGACACAGTTCGCGCGATCTTTTTCGGTCTGGGCGCAGATGGAACAGTCGGTGCGAACAAAAATTCGATCAAAATCATTGGTGTTGAAACTGACAATTTTGCGCAAGGTTACTTCGTTTACGATTCCAAGAAATCCGGCGCAGTCACGATTTCACATTTGCGCTTCGGTCCTCGCGAAATCAATGCGCCATATCTCATTCGCCACGCCAACTTCGTCGCATGTCATCAATGGCAATTCCTGGATCGTTACGACGTGCTCGAAAGTGCCGCGCAGAACGGAGTGTTCCTGGTCAACGCAACATTCGCGCCCGACCAGATCTGGGACCATTTCCCGCGTGAAGTGCAGGAGCAAATCATCGCGAAGAATCTGAAAGTTTTCACAATCGACGCTTACAAAGTAGCGCGCGAGGCCGGAATGGGCGGACGCATCAACACCATCATGCAAACCTGTTTCTTCGCCATATCCGGCGTGCTGCCGCGCGAAGATGCGATTGCGCAAATCAAAAAAGCCATTCGCAAAACCTACTCGAAAAAAGGCGAAGCCGTTGTCGAAAAGAACTTCGCAGCCGTCGACCAAACGCTCGCCGGATTGCATGAAGTTCCGATCACCGCCGCACCCACCGCCCGTCCCAAACTGCCGACCGTCTCTCCGGAAGCCCCCGATTTCGTGCAGCGCATCACCAGCAAAATGCTCGCAAACAAAGGCGATCAATTGCCCGTCAGCGTATTTATGCCCGATGGCAGTTGGCCGTCTGGCACAACCAAATGGGAGAAGCGCGCTATCGCTCTGGAAATTCCGGAATGGGATGCCTCCATCTGCATCCAATGCAACAAGTGCGTTCTCATTTGTCCGCACGCCGCGATTCGGGCCAAATGGTATAACCCCGCCCATCTTAGCGAAGCGCCGAAATCGTTCAAAGCCGTCGACTTCCGTTCAAGCGAACACAAAGGCTCGAAGTTCTCGTTGCAAGTGGCGCCCGAAGATTGCACCGGATGCACGCTGTGCTTCGAAATCTGTCCGGTGAAATCAAAAGCTGATCCGAAAAAAAGGGCGTTGAACATGGTGCCGATGGCGCCATTGCGCGACCAGGAGAGCGAAAACTTCAAGTTCTTCCTCGACCTCCCAAATCCGCCGCGCACCTCGCTCGTTGGCGAGGTGAAATCCACTCAATTCATGGAGCCGCTGTTCGAGTTCTCCGGCGCGTGCTCCGGTTGCGGCGAAACGCCTTACGTAAAACTGCTCACGCAGATGTTCGGCGATCGCTTGCTCATTGCGAACGCGACCGGCTGCTCATCAATCTATGGTGGCAATTTGCCCACCACGCCTTACACAAAAAACTCCGAAGGGCGCGGACCTGCGTGGTCAAACTCGCTGTTTGAAGACAACGCCGAGTACGGTCTTGGTCAACGTATCGGTGTCGACAAGCAAGCCGACCTCGCCCGAGTGCTCGTGAAAACGTTCGCGCCAAAATTCGGCGACTCACTCGTAGATGGACTAATAAACTCACCGCAATCCAACGAAACTGAAATCGCCGAACAACGTGCTCGCGTTCGTGACCTAAAGCAGCGCTTGCAAAGCGAGACTACCCTCGATGCCGCCCGACTCTACGCACTGGCCGACTTGCTCGTGCGCAAATCCGTTTGGATTGTTGGCGGCGATGGTTGGGCTTATGACATTGGTTTCGGCGGACTCGATCACGTGATCGCATCGAATATCGACGTCAACATTCTCGTGCTCGATACCGAAGTTTATTCCAACACCGGCGGCCAAAGCTCAAAATCCACGCCGATCGGTGCCGCTGCAAAATTCGCCTCTGCCGGCAAACGTCAGAGCAAAAAAGACCTCGGTCTTATCGCAATGACTTACGGTTCGGCCTACGTCGCGCAAATCGCGATGGGTGCAAAAGACAATCACGCCGTCAAAGTCTTTGAAGAAGCCGAATCCCATCACGGCACCTCTCTCATTATCGCCTACAGTCCGTGCATCGCGCACGGTTACGGGTTGGGTCACGGCCTCGATCAACAGAAACTCGCGGTCGACACCGGTTACTGGCCGCTCTATCGGTTCGATCCTCGTCGCGCTGCGCTTGGTGAAGCCGCGTTAAAACTCGACTCGCCTCCGCCTAAGTCGCCGCTCGAAAAATTCTGGGCAGCGGAAACGCGCTTCCAGGTGCTTTCGTCCAAAGACCCGGATGCAGCAAAACAAATCCTGATCAACGCACAGGCAGCGATCAAAGAACGCTACGCATTTTACGAGAAACTCGCGGCCATCAAACCATCGCCGGCGTCGCCTGGCGAAAACGCGGTCGAACGTGCAATGGCGCTCGCGAAATGAGCCGTTGAAAATAAGTTCAATTCATCAATTGTAACATCGGGAACCAAACGCATGACTAATCGACGACAGTTCTTGAAGTCCATAGCACTGACGAGTGTCGTTGCTTTACCAGCCGCTCAAACCGTAAGCAGGGCAGGGCGTACCACCGAAGTTGTCGCGACGGATTCGCACGACAGCCGGCGGTATTGGTTGAACGTCGTCGAAAAACTCGCCGATCCGATTCTCACTAACCTGGCCCGACGCGAGCTGCGAACGAACATGCCGATCGAAGGCAAAGGCCCGCTGGAACGCGCTCTGAGGTGCACGCATCTGGAAGCGTTCGCACGACTCCTCGTTGGCATTGCTCCGTGGCTGGAATGTCGCGGGTTGAGCAGCACCGAACTAAAATTGCAGCAGCGAATCGCCGAGCAAGCCAGAATCGGTTTGGATGCCGCGACCGATCCGCAGTCAGCCGACTTCATGAATTTCAGCAAGGGCGGCCAGGCCCTCGTTGACTCCGCATTCCTGGCGCAGGCATTCCTGCGCGCGCCCACTGCACTTTGGGAACCTCTCACGGATCGCGTCAAAGCGCAGACCATTGCTGCGTTGAAATCCAGTCGAGCAATTACTCCCGGTCCAAACAATCACTTGCTGTTCGCCGCACTGGTGGAAGCTGCGCTCTTGAAACTTGGCGAGCCGACTTTGGAATCACGACTGGAAAAATATCTACGCCAAATGCTCGCGTGGTATCGGGGCGACGGCGCCTACAGTGACGGCGAATATTTCCGTTTCGATTACTACA
>JAQGOW010000072.1 GCA_028293405.1 Verrucomicrobiales bacterium | reverse complement strand
AGTTCTGTTGGACTTCGAAAATCACCAGGCCTGCGCCGATCGCGTGGACGCGGCCGCTCGGCAGGAACATCGCGTCACCGGTTTTCACGGGAACGCGATGGAAACAATCTTCGACTTTGCCACTTTTGATTTTCGTTTCGAACTCGGCTCGAGTCACACCGCGTTTTAAACCGACATACAATTCCGCGCCTGGCTCGGCATGGGCGATGTACCACATTTCCGTTTTCGGTTCGCCGCCGAGCAGTGGTGCGAGCTTGGCCGGTGGGTGGACTTGCAACGAGAGCTTTTCTTGCGCGTCCAAAATTTTAATCAGCAACGGGAAATTTCCCTGCACCGCCTTGCCAAACAATTCGGTGCCGTGATTTTCGACGAGCCAGTGAAGGTTTTTGCCTTTCAATGGGCCGGTGGCGATCACGCTTTCGTCGCCCGGCCTATCGCTGATTTCCCACGACTCGCCGAACGGTGCCTTGGGCGGAAGCGGTTTGCCGTAGAGTTGCTCGAGCTTGCGGCCGCCCCAAATGCGTTCCTTAAAAATCGGCTCGAAAATCAGTGGATAGAGCATGCTCTACGCTTGTGGCTGAGACTGAGCTTGGGCTTCGGCGACGACGGCTTCGGTTTTTTCTTTGTATCTACCGTAAGCGCGGAATTTCGCGTACCGAGCTTTCATCCGGTCGGCGGCGGAAATCGATTTGAGCTCGGTCAGGTTCTTGACCAAATGCGCTTTCAATGTTGCCGCGGCGTCGACGGTGCTGTGATGCGCGCCACCCAGGGGTTCGGGCACGATTTCGTCAACGAGGCCGAGTTCGAGTAAATCTTTGGCTGTGATGCGCAAGGCTTCGGCGGCTTTCGGAGCGGCGGCGCGGTCTTTCCACAAGATCGCGGCGCAACCTTCGGGGCTGATGACGGAGTAATACGCGTTTTCCAAAATCAACACGCGATCAGCTACGCCAATGCCGAGGGCACCACCGGATCCGCCTTCGCCAATGATGATGGCGATGATCGGAACTTCCAAAAGCATCATCTCGCGCAAGTTGACGGCGATGGCTTCAGCAATGTGGCGTTCTTCGGCGCCGATGCCAGGGTAAGCGCCGGCGGTGTCGATGATGGTGATGATCGGAAGACCGAATTTGTCGGCCATTTTCATCAAGCGCAGTGCTTTGCGATAGCCTTCGGGATGGGCGGAACCGAAATTGCGACGGATTTTGTCTTTGGTGTCGCGGCCTTTTTGGGTGCCGAGAACCATGACTTTTTGGCCATCTAATCGGGCGAACCCGCCGACGATGGCTTCGTCATCTGCGTATAGGCGGTCACCATGGAGTTCGCTGAATTCGGTAAAGGACTGGTTCAGGTAATCGAGGGTGAAAGGCCGGAGGGGGTGACGGGCGATTTTGACGCGGTCCCAGGGACTGAGGTTCGCGTAAATTTCGCGTTTGGTTTCCTCAATCTTTTTCTCCATGAGCGCGACTTCGTCCTCGAAGCTGATTTTGATCGAGTGCGCTTCCGGATGTTTTTTCAGATCCTCCAGCTTGCGTTGCAGTTCGATGATGGGCTTTTCGAAGTCGAGCTGATGTTTCATTTAGCCTGAGCATCATAGTCACGGCGTAAATACGTGCAAGTGTTTGCGCGTGGCCCCTGATTTCAAAGACTGAGTCACGAAACACCCGGAGATTACGCATTTTATGACATGCAACCGTTCGCTATGACTGATTTTTTGTCCGGGAATGTTGCTACAAGTCGCTACAATCAGCTACAAGCCGCAACTCGTAGCGATTTGAGAGTGCTCATTTTGCTACGGTTTGGATTTGGTCAGATAACTCGACCGTTAACGTTAATTTTCACGTCAATGCATCATTTTTGTTCGAATTTCAAAGAACGATTCAAGCCTTGGCCCGAAGCTGCCGAGTTTAGCAGCAACGCAGTATATAGTGAAGTAACGGTAGTTTCAATGCGAGACGTAGTACGGGAAGGGTTTCAACGTAGGGGATAATGTTCTGTAAAATGCACAGTTGAGAGAAAGCGTTTGTTGTTGATTCGCAGCATTTTGCGCTTTGGGTTGAGGTCGTTTCGTCGTTGGCACGGGAATCGCTCGGGAGTGGGTGCTGCAAAAATAAGCAGCGGGCGGTTGGATGTGTGTCCACCTGTTGAGCGTGAAACGTTAGCGATGCATACAATAACTGAATACGTTTTGTGGCGCGGTCACCGATTTTGACCTGGAGTGATCAAAGTCAAAGTGCCTCGCCGTCGGAACCAGCAACGAAACAACAATTAGAATGAACCATAATCATAGATCATTTGCCAAGGCGATGGAGATGCTTGGCGAGGAAGCAAACGAAGAACAACTTCGCGAGGCCCGGCTGCAGCACCGTCATAAAATAATGTCCCGCGTCCGGATGTGGTGCGGGTTTTTGATTTTTGTGGGAGCGATTGGGTATGGATATGTCTATCGCGGGCCGCTCCAGGATTTTGTTTACGACAAATGCTTCAAAAACGACAACGGATCGGGATCGGTGGCTGAAACGGCCGCGCGAGAAACGCTGGGCGGCGTGCAGGCGCAAGCCGGTAAGCGCGACTCGATTTTGAACGAGATCGAATCGAAGACCGCAGCTACTCCTGCTGTCGCGGAAGCTACTGCTGCGACTAAGTAAACGTGGGCCGCAATAGCGGTGCGACGTGTTGATTAGGTTTTTTGTTCGCCTCATCCTGTGAGACTTCCTAGGTCCAGGGTGGGGCGAATTTTTTGTAGTCAGATCAGTAATCAGTTTCCAGTTTTCA
>JAQGOW010000059.1 GCA_028293405.1 Verrucomicrobiales bacterium | reverse complement strand
CAGCCACAGCGGCGTTGATCGAACGAATCCGTTCATTGCATCCAGTTTAATCGCACAGGCGCGAATAGCACGGCGATTTGCACTCCTTCAAATTCCGTTCGACATTGCCATTGGGTATGACAGACGTCGTGGTCATTGGCGCTGGGGCGGCCGGTTTAGCTGCCGCCCACAAACTTTCACAAGCCGGCGCACGCGTCGAAATCCTCGAGGCCCGCACCCGCCTCGGGGGCCGGATTCATACCGTCCCGAGCACCGACCGCTTTGTGCCGTTCGAACTCGGCGCAGAATTCGTCCACGGCACCAATCACATCACGTGGGACTTCGTTCGCAAAGGCGGTTTCGGCGTGCGCAAAGTGCTCGACGAACATTGGGTTTATCCGCCCATGTGCAAGCAATCCGAATTTTGGTCGTCGCTCGAAACGTGTATCGCCGGGGTGAACTTTAATACGCCGGATAAATCCTTCGACCAATTCCTGCGCGAACGCCCATCGCCGTGCGCTGATGAAGGACTCGTCCGCTTGTTTGTCGAAGGTTTCGATGCAGCCGACACGCGCAAAATCAGCAGTCATTCCCTCAAGAAAGCGTCCGAGGACGAAGGTCAGGACAGCAAGGCCAGGCTGGAGCGCGGTGAAGGCGCGCTAATTGTTTGGCTCGAAACGTGCAGTCGAAATCAAGGTGTCGGCATCCAGCTCAACACGCGCGTGCGAGCGATCCGCTGGCACGCGCATGACGTGGAAGTCGTTGCCGACATAAACGGTAGTGAAGCAACGTGGCGCGCGCCGCAAGTCGTTATTACGTTGCCCTTGGGAGTGCTCAAGGCCAATGCCGTTGCGTTCGAACCAGCGCTGCCGACGGAAACTCAGAGCGCGATCGACGGCATGGAAATGGGCAACGTTGTCAAATTGGTGTTCGAGTTCGACGAAGCGTTTTGGAAGCACCGTTTGGGCGCAAAAAATTTCGGTTTCATCCATTCGCAATTCGGGCCATTGCGCACGTGGTGGTCACGACCGCTCGCGCCGATTCTCGTTGGTTGGGTTGGAGGGCCGCAGGCCACCGAAATTACCGATCACATAGGCGTGGCCGAACGCGCTTTGAAGCAACTTAGTGATTTTGCCGAAGTGCCCCTCGCCACAGTGAAAACCGCCATGCGTCAATGGCGCTCGCACAACTGGACTGCCGACCCGTTGTCAGAGGGTGCATATAGTTATGTTGGCGTCGGCAACATGGATGCGCCGGAGAAATTTCGCCAACCGATCGACGACACGCTCTTTTTCGCTGGCGAACACACCAGCGACATCGCCAACCTCGGCACTGTCCACGGCGCGCTCCAAAGCGGCGTGCGCGTCGCGGAATCGGTGCGTGAAATGGCGTTTTGATTTTCCGGGTCTCCCCCACATTCCGAAACGCTTGCTCACGTCCGAAGCTCTGTTCACAATGCTTGAACGTTCACATGAAAACACCGAAGTAACACCAGGAGCGCGCAGCGGCGCGTCGTTCCTGCGAGCCGCCAGGGCCGGACGGTTCCATGCGCTTCTTCCGCATGCAACAACTGTGGGATCTGGCAAAGGATCTGCCGGTAAAGAAAGTGCGGCTCAGTGAACTTTCCGGTTTTGATGAAGTCCACTGGTTCGGAGGGCCACGCAATCTGTTGCCCACCTGCCGGTCCGTTGCCGAGCACGCCCGTGATATTTTTGAGTGCGATTTGAGCTACCCGATTATCATCGCGCCGGACGGCGAAGTCCTCGATGGCTGGCATCGCATTTGCAAAGCGTACCTCGATGGCGTCGAAGAGTTACCTGCCATCCAACTCACCTCCATGCCGCCGTATCGCTGGCGGGTGTTGATTACTGGCGAAGAAATTCCCATTACCGACTAAATGTCTGAAATCCGCCAATCTCTCGGCCTCGTTGCGCTTGTCGTTCGCGACTACGACGAGGCGCTCGCGTTCTACATCGCTAAACTCGGCTTCACACTCGTGGAAGACACGTTCGTGCCCGAACAAAACAAACGTTGGGTTGTCATTTCGCCGCCGGGCGCTCGTGAAACGCGCCTTCTCCTCGCGCGCGCCTCGACACCTGAGCAAAGTGAATGTGTCGGCCAACAAACCGGCGGTCGCGTTTTCCTGTTCTTATACACCGATAACTTCGAACGCGATTACAACCGCTATAAACAAGCCGGCATCGAATTTGTCCGCCCGCCAAAAGATGAACCTTACGGAACCGTCGCCGTGTTCAAAGACCTCTACGGCAATTTGTGGGACCTCGTCCAACCCTCCACCTAATCGTAAGTCACCAAAACTTGCTCGCGCGCGCGTGTCGGTTCACACTTTCCTCAATGGCTCACATCCACGAGAAAATCGATTTCACCGTCGCCATCTTCGTTGTGCACAACGCGAAAATTTTGCTCATCCACCATCGCAAGCTAAACAAATGGCTGCCGCTCGGCGGCCATATTGAATTAGACGAAGACCCGGAAATCGCCGCGTATCGCGAAGCCAAAGAAGAAAGCGGTCTCGACGTCGAACTCCTCGGCGAACGTCCGCCCACGACCGGTCCCGGCACGCGCGCCTTGATTGCGCCGCGCTTTTTGGACATCCACCGCATCTCCGACACCCACGAACACATCGGCATGATTTATTGGGCGCGACCCAAAGCGGGCCAGGTCACCCTCGCGACCGAAGAACACCACGACATCCGCTGGTGCAGCAAATCGGATCTAGACACGCTCGTCCCGAAAATACCAGACGCCGTGCGTTGGTATTGCGAAAAAGCGATAGACGAGATTAGCGCGCGCTAACCGAATCAATAGTGCGCGACCACTTCGATCTCCACGATCGCACCCTTCGGCAGCGCCGCGACTTGAATCGTTGAACGCGCCGGGAAATCTGACGTGAAATATTTCGCGTAAAGTTCGTTCATGCCGGCGAAGTCAGCGAGGTTCGTCAGGAACACCGTGCTCTTGACGACGTTTGCAAACGTGAGTCCTTGGTCTTCCAAAATAATCTTCACGTTTTCCAAAACGCGTTCGGTTTGCACCTTGATATCGCCGCTGACGAGATTGCCGGTGGCCGGTTCAATCGGGATTTGGCCCGCGCAAAAAAGCATGTCGCCGATGCGCACGCCGTGATTATAAGGCCCAACTGCCGGAGCGCCCTTCGCGGGCTTGATGATGGTTTTCTTCATGTCTGCGCACATTCAAGCCGCGTTCTCAAAATCGGTCAAGCATTAGCACTAGCGCTCGGTTGACGCCGTGGCTAAAAAAACTCGATTTCATCCCCGCGCCCGCCTACCCTCACCACATGGACATCATCTTCAAGTGCCCGAGTTGCGAACAGGAACTGGAAGTGGATGCCAGCGGGGCCGGAACACAAATCCAATGCCCCTCTTGCAACACGTCGATCACCGTTCCCAATCCCGAGCCGGCCAACATCGTCAGCATGCCTGACGTCACCAACGCCGCGCGCCTTGAAGAGAAGCACTACA
>JAQGOW010000058.1 GCA_028293405.1 Verrucomicrobiales bacterium | reverse complement strand
GGTAGTGCTTTTCCGAACACGACACCAACGACCATGCAAACCAATACCCAAATCGTTAAGTAGCGCTCAAAAAATCCAAGGCGCTTGGCCTCGATCGGCTGACCTGCTTTTGCAACAACTTCTGTAGGCATAAAAAGAAAAGATAAAGAAACAGTGTGGAGCGCCGTCGATCATCGTTTACGTTGATTACTTAGCTTTCAACTGGTCCTTGCGCCCGGCTGCATACGCTTCGAACACTCGACGTATCTCATCGCGCACGCGTCTGAACACCTCGAGTTTTTCTTCGTCAGAACCTTCCGCGTGGGCAGGATCGTAAAAACCCCAGTGATGGCGATTCACTTGCCCTGGAAATATCGGACACGCTTGGTCCGCATTGCCGCAAACCGTGATCACGGTTTCAATTGGCTGGTTCAGAAATTCGTTAAGATGCTTCGACCGATGTCCGGCAATATCGATGCCGATTTCGGCCATGACCTTGATCGCCAACGGATGCACATAACCAGCCGGTTTGGACCCGGCACTTTGCACATCCAACATATCGCCGGCCGCAGCCCTGAGGATTCCTTCGGCCAAATGACTCCGGCACGAATTACCGGTGCACAAAATCAAAGCTGTAGGTTTCGTCATAAATTATCCGCAGCACTTTTGAGGAGCTTTAAACGTCGGGATTGCCTCAAATGAAATCGGCTTCGGCGGCATACATTTGTCCTCGGCCAAACACGCCGTGTGCTTCAGTCCGAGCTGCAACACCAGGCTCTCACCGTCCGCCTCGATACTCTCGATAGGAAACTGCGAAATAAACGGCGCTTCATATTCCACATCCACTTCCAAATCATCTTTGCCCAGGAACGAACCAGCCTTGTCTAAAATGCCAGCCAGCTTGCCCGCCGTCAGCCGATGCTCCGTGTCGTTCTGAAACCAAGTCTGCAATCGGCAAACCGATTCCGTGCGGAACGTTCCGCCGCAATCCACAAACCGCTTATCGATCCGCGCGACCTCGGTAACGTGTGCGTGTGGCGGCACCTTGCTGCCGATGGGCAACACAAATCGGACGTTCTTCGTTGAATGTTCAACCAGTAGTTTTTTGAATTCCGATATCTTCATGTTCGGTTTACTTTCGTTTTGCCGGACTCCGACGGCACCGTTGGCAGCCAATCACACCCGCACCGCACCTTCCGCAGGCGTTTCAAATCATCGCGAAATTCTGCATGCGTCTGAACGCAATCCTGCAAACATTGCAATTGCAGATGCAGTTCCTTGGGTTTTTTATCGGGAAGCTGATAAACCATCCATTGCTCATGCCGTTGCGCGAGCACCATCCCGTGTTTGCGCAAATACGCCAGATGCTTGGAAACCGCCACCTGAGGAACGCCAAGAATGTCCTGAAAATGACAAACGCAAAGCGGCCCGTGTGTTAGCAGATGCAGAATGCGCAACCGCGTCTCATCGCACATGCATTTATAGATTTCAACCAGCTTCATCCCACCACGAGCATATACCCGCACAGGAATATGTCAACGCGCCTTCCATTTCGCCCACCTCCGGACCGCTCAGGTTAATGTATCGCAGGTTTCCAACCTGCCGTATCGCCGGTTTCCAAACAGACCAAGCCATCGCAAGCACAAAATCGGTAGCAGTTTCATGATGCGCCCCGTCTATAATGGCTTCTGAATCCCGCAGGGAAGACACGAGAATGTCATGTAGTTAGCCACTCTCATTCCGGTTCCCATAGCTCAATCGGATTTCCTTCCGGATCATGCAGGCGGGCAAAGCGTCCGTTCGGATACTGCTCCGGATCCACGGAAACATGAATGTTTGTAGCTCGAAGCTGCTCCACCAGTGCATCGAGATCCTTCACGCGAAAATTGATCATCCACTGCTTTTTCGCATCGCCAAAATGTGCGCTGTCCTGTGGGAACGGTGCAAAGATTGTCGGCCCTGCCTGTTGCGACCATGGCTTCTCGCCGTAATCGGCTGGCGCGAGATCAATCCCGAGATGTTCCTTATACCACTGGGCCACCGCTTTCGGGTCCTGTGCACGGAAGAATACGCCCCCAATTCCAGTTACATGTTGCATACAGAATTCCGGCTAACAACTGATACACGACAACTGTTCGCATATTCTTAAAAGCCGAACAAGATTTTTGGCCAGCTCGATTTTCGATCTTCGATTCCAGCCCTCCGGCTGAGACTTGTCCGTGCGTGTCCGTGCGTGTCCGTGCGTGTCCGTGCACGTCCGTGCGAGTCCGTGCACGTCCGTGCTGACGATACCGCCAATGCCTTGCGGGCAACTCGAACATCAAAACCGCGCGCGCGAAGCGAGTCCCGACGCCTTTGTGTCCGGATACGGGCGACCTGAAAATTTGCCCAATGCCAGCCCGACGTTCGGGTTTCAACGCTGGGACCCAGAACATCAAACGAAGTTTCACTTTCGCGAAGCGGCGACGAAGGAGTTAAGATTCCACTCCCATATTTTATTTTGGCGCATTTCCCCTCGCTAGCTACGATGACCGAATACAAACGCACTATGGCACAAACGCTTCATATTAAGGATTACTGCACCGATGCGCAAATTCACGCTGCACGAAACCACTGCCGCTCCGTGCCGATCACTCCAACCGCATTCCAAATCACCACTCTGCGAACATGAGGACATAGTTCTGACATTAATCCTAAGCACAACCGTCGGCCTCGCGGCAGTAACCTCGTTCTCAATAACACCGTCGGCGACCGACCCAAAAATCAAAACATTCACCGACCCGCACTGGGTCTACGTAAACAGGGACATTATCGTCGAACATACAGAAAACTTATCTCAAGATCGGCACGAGCTTTTGGTATTCCTGCCTGGCACTGGTGGCAAAGCAGATGGTGCGAAGGGTTTTTTAAACCTTGCTGCTGATTTAGGCTATCACGCGATGAACCTCATGTACCCGGATGACACCCCGGCCACCGTCTGTAGAAACGACAGCAATCCGCAGTCATTCGAAAAATTTCGAATGGCGATCATTCGCGGCGGTAACGCAACTTACCGGGACGGCCAAAGCAAAATCTCCATCGACCCCGCCGAAAGCATTGAAAACCGTCTCATCAAATTGCTCCGCCTCTTACAACAAAAGCGGCCCAGAGAAAATTGGGAACAATTCCTGACTGCCGACGGCTCCCTAAAATGGAAATCCATCGCCATTGCTGGTCAATCCCAAGGAGGCGGCCACGCTGCGCTTATGGGAATAAAACATCCAGTCGCACGCGTCATCTGCTTCGGCTCTCCCAAAGACTACAACAACAGACTCAACGCACCAGCTGCCTGGCATGGCGAAAAATCAGCGACTCCCAAATCACGCTTTTTCGCATTCAACCACCATCAAGACCCAAAAGGTTGCACACCCAAACAGCTACTACAAAACCTCGATGCCTTGGGACTAAGTGCATTCGGTTCGCCTACGGAAGTGGATGCACAACCACCTCCTTACAATCACGCCAGAATACTTTACACCAGCTATCCAGAGGTCACAGTCGCCGGCGAAGTAAGCGACGGTGCCAAGATCGCTCACGGATCTCCCGTCAGCACAAAAAACGCCATTCGCTGGGAAGGGGTGTGGACGTATATGCTGACCGAAAGCAGCCAGTAATCCAGCGACAGTCTTTCAAATCGTCAGATAGCGACTCCTCAATCGCAGATTCACTTTCGCGAAGCGGCGACGAAGGAGTTAATCTTCAGTTTAATTCAAAAACAACCAAACTGATTCGTTTGGAATCTAACCGGTGATTCCAACTATTTGAGGAAGCAGATATCGGCATTGCCGGTTCCAAGGTTCCTCAACGAGAGCCTCAGCTAGCCAAACTTTGGCTTGGTGCATGAATGCTTCAGTTTCCGTGTCCTTAATATAATTCCAAAGCTGAACGGCTTGCTGCCCAAATGAGTATGCATGAAATGCCTTTCTCCTGTCCCATTTGTAACATTCGGCCAGCGTATCCATACTTTTTTTCAATGATTTACGAGCTGACGCCTGGTCAGCAAAACCAATGTTCGCACGAAACAGAATAATGGCATGAGAATTACGAATAGACCAAACGCGGCCACGACTGCTGGTGATAGCCAAATCAATCATGGTAAATGCTTCTGAATGACGACCTTTGTGACTGAGATAAAGTGCGGCTTGTTGATACAGGAATGGCGATGCATCTCGAGCCACGAGTTTTTCGTAAAATGCCTTACCTTCGAGCCAATCTGGAAACGCCTTGGAGAATAGATCAGCACTGAAAGCCTTACGTCGAAAAAGATCGAATCGACAAGTTCTAGCCGCGCTAACCTCTTGATGGAACTGCTCCAAGACTCGGCGCAAATCAATACTTGGCACTACATCTAAGACCGCTTCGGCAACGTGTGACGATCGAGGACAAAAGTAATCCTGATCCGCGGCTGCATGTTCACCGAAGTACTCCGTGATCATACTTCCTAGACGTAGTCGCAGACTTGCAACCTCCTTCCAATCCGGGGTTTCGTTCCTGCAAAAGGCAATCAACATGTCCATCGATACGGGAGTCCGGCAGGAGAACACGTAGCATAACATGATAAGCATATCGAGTAAGCGTCCATCGCTAGTGGCGAGTTCAGAGAGAACCCGCTTGAAGCGGCGTTTGAGATTCGGTTGGTTAACATTTGCTTCAATGACTTCGAAAAGCGACGGCCTATTTTTAAATGTCGTGTCAAGCAAGCCTTTGACCGCAAGTGCTGGAGGGATGGATGAAACACATTTTTGTAAGTCAGCCTCTGTCAATTCCGTCACGTCGCTTATCGTGAAGTTCAAATCCTTGGTCCGATGAGAGACTAGTCCGAAACTGAAATCCCGGTCAGCTCCTACTACTTGGACGTTCGGTGCTTTCGTCAACACCTCGATACCTTCGAACGAGTCAGCGAAATTATCTACGAAAATTAGACATGGTTCTCCCGCGAGGGTTGCGCAAATATTTTCGGCTTTTTCCGGGGTTAAAGACTCGATAAAAAGCTTTCTTTTTTTGCTCTCAAGACCAGCAGCCAGTTGCATCAGGAGTGTTGACTTTCCACATGCTGGAGCCCCAACAAGTGCAAGGTTCTTAGAGTCGAGAATAGTGTTTTTAGCTGATGTAAAATGGCTGGTCTGGTGAATTGTTTGAGAATAAATGTCCGACCACTCAGGAGGGGCTCCAAGGAAAAACTCCTTAACCGGCCGAAGCGGCGTTTCGCCCAGCCTAGGAACCGCTTCTTTAGGGAACATCTTTTTTGTTGGGACATCGCTTACTTTTCCAACGGCGGAAACCACAGTCGGACCGGACCCGAAGTATTCTAGTAGTTCACGAGTCTCCCCATAGATTATGCTAAACCCTAGCGCCCGGAATACTGCATCGTTAGCTGTACTGTGAGAGCTTGGATGCACCAACAACCATTTTTCTTTAGTTGGTCGCCCTGCAACCGCCCTGGGGCTTAATGCATTCAATACTGCAGC
>JAQGOW010000056.1 GCA_028293405.1 Verrucomicrobiales bacterium | reverse complement strand
TTGGAAGCGGCGGAGTTCGAAGGCGCACTCCTGCAGTGCGGCGGTGTTGCGATCCAGACAGACGGCCAGCTTGAGGGTCGTTCCGTTTTGGGTGTTGATGATTTGCTCGAGCGCGGTGTGGTGTTCGCGTCGCAGGTCTTTGTGGTCGGTGATTATCGATTGCAATTGGCGCACCAGCCAGTAGATGACGAGGCCGCAAACCAGCAGCAGGAGGCAGAAGGCGGCCAAGAAAAGCCAGCGGTCGTTCATCAAGGCGGCGTGATCGACGGCTTTTAGAAATTCAGTTGTGTTCATGTTGGTCATCGTGAGATTTCAGATTTCAAATTTCAGATTTGAAAGTTTCAGATTTTTAAACTCTGGTGAGCGGGACGGGGCCGCTGCCCTGCCCTCTTAAGTTGCCGAGCATTGAGAGGAAGGCCTGGGCGGCTTGAGAAATTGTTGGGCGCGTATCCATCTTGCTGTATCGAGTCATGGAACTGTTGCTTACGCTGCTGGATGTCGTGCCGCTTTTTGAAGAACTGGAGGCAGATGTCTGTGTGGCGTCGATTCCTTCGCCCGGAGCTGCTGCCGTGCGATCTGTCGACAACAGCGCGCGTGCCATTTCGCAGGTTGCGTTTATCAACACCGCGGGAATGTGAGTTGAATCAAAGTAGGCGACTCCAGCTGAGTTCGGGGCAGAATCCTGATCGGGACAATTGGATCGCGGCCACTGCAAAGCCTGGGTTGTTGTGGCGCGGTATCCGTGGAAGCGATATTGCGAATCTATGACGCGCGTGGCGAAGACGAGCGCCTTTTCCTTGTTGGCAAGCGTAGCGTTGGTCCAACTGGTGGCGTACAAATGTCCGTCGTGGTAGGCATCGCCGTCGGCGGCGTTGGCGTATGCGTTCGCGTTCGGCAAGCCGGTGCCATCTTCTTTGATTAGAATCATGATGAAGTTAGGAGTTAGAAGTTAGGAGATCGAACATAGCGAATCGCAAATGGCAGATATGCGGGCGGTCATTGTTTCAGATAGTTGTATTGTTGTTGGAAGTAGGCGCGGACACCGGCGGCCTCCTCGTCAGAGAGAAATCGATCGTAGATGAGAATTTCGGCGCAATCGCAGTCGGCGGGATAACCATTGAGACCAGAGGTGCCGAGGGTGACCTGTTGAGGTGCAGAGGAGCCACCATCATGCACGAGCGCGGCCTGGGTCCCGTTTAGATAAATTGCGGTCGGTTGTTCGCCGGGAATAATGCGAGCCTCGAAGAGAAAAAAGTCATTGGTGTTGACCGTTCCGCCAGCGCTCCAGTCCGTAAAGTAGCAAAGCATTCCGCCGCCGTTGGTTCCCATACTCCAATCGAGTGACCCTGAGGAGATGATGGCGGTTTGAGAAAGGTTATTTGGCCGCCACAAGGTGAAGATCGAAAAGGCACCGGTGATTACGACTGGCGTCGCCATACCATCGTCATCGGCATCGAATTGAAGAATGGGAAAAGTTTTGCCGGCGAAATCGACGACGTAAAAAGTTGGTTGGTTGGCTTCGGCGTCCTGCCATGCGTCAGATCCATTTCCGCTGCTGTCTGGCCACCACGGAACGGTATCGCCTTCACTCGCACCCAAATCTCCAGCACTTAAGCGCAGAACACAATCGGCGGGGACGTTTGGTAAGATCGAATTACCGGTGTTTAAGCGATTGCGACGGCGACGGCGTTGTTGTTGCAGGGCGAACCATTTGATGGAGGGGGAGAGGAGCATAAGTTTTCAGTTTTCAGTGTTCAGTAATCAGTGTCAGTGGTCAGTGGTCAGTGTTGCTCGCGGTTGCTTTGGCTGTAGAGCGCGCTTAGGGAAAGGAATTGTGCGCGCAGTAAATGCGACGCGATCACATCCTCGGGTTTGCGTGAACGTGGACGGCGCGAGGTTAGATACAACCCCTTCGGGGTAGATGTTCTTTTGTTTGTCGGCTTACCCAACGTAGCGCGGCAACGTTGGGCTGAGTGACGCAATCCCTTCGGGATTGGAACGCGCTTAGCTAACGTAGTGCGGCGTGAGCGCGCGGGCACGGTTGATGGCTGCCAACGTTGGGCTGAGTGATGCAATCCCTTTGGGATTGGAACACGGGTCGAAATTCTCTGGTTCATATGGCGTTGGCTCCGAGGGTGATTTGTTTCCAGTTGGTGCCGTCGCTGAAGGCGAGGCAAGGGACAGCGCCGGTGCCGCCGGTGCTGAGGTAGATCAGGGCGCCGGGGTTTTTTGCGGGCGATAGACCTGCTGCAGTTGCGGATGCAACGTTTGTAAAGGCCCGGCTCTTTAGATTGAGTTGCTCGCCGTTACGGAGCTTTTCGAGACCGCGGATGATTTGTTTGCTCATGGTAAAAAATGTTGAGTGTTGAGGGTTGAGTGTTGAGTGGGTTTAGATCGATTGGCTCCTCTCCCCGGCCCTCTCCTCGCAGGGCGAAGAGAGGGGGAGGTCGAGGTGATTAGTTGTTGTGGGTGACGGCGACGATGCGGACGTTTTTGGGGTCGTAAATGCGCACCCAGTTCGCTGCGGTTTCGATTTCCGTATCTGTGGGATTTTTACCGGCGACTGATGCGCTGGTGAATTTGACGCCACGCGGATGGAGGATGAAACGACGGCGATTGATCAGGGTTGAATCGCTATCTAATGCAGACCGCGAGAGCTCGACACCTTCGGTTCCAAAGCCGCCCTGCACCGGGGTGCTCAGCTTCGCCGAACCTCGGCCGAATGCCCCCGGGCCAAACAGATAGGTGGTATAAACCAAGCCATCGGTTGTTCCGTTGCGCACGGGGCAATTGTCATCGATGATGACGCGTCGGCCCTGAAATGTGCGAATGGACGGTTTACCTTCGCTGTCGGGGACGAAGTCGATGAGGTCAAGTTTGCGCAAGGCCGCTTCGGTGGCGGAATGCATGGCGACAGCGACCAAACGGTCGGCGCGGTCGCCAAGTTTTTGACAGGCATCGACAAAGGTGGTGCCCGTTAGCTTGTTTGCCGAAGTGCTCGCGGCCACCGATTCAGCATGGATGGCCAACAAATTAGTCGCCATAGACGCAGCAGCGAACATCCCTTTTAGCGACGAGATCATGAATGCCTCGTCCGTACGAGCCCAATACGAGCCGACGAGCTGCAAGATTGCTTCCATCGGATCATCACCGGCCATTGCTTTGGCCAGTTGATTGACTGACCAAGCCTGAGCATCGTTGTGGATGCGGGCGATGTCCTGGTCTGCGCCGATCTTCTGTGTTGTCAGCGGTGTTGAGTCGTTTAAGGGCTGACGTGCGCCGGAAAGATCGTTCCAGAAAGGCATGTGAGCCTCGGAACCGCCGCCCTCGGCGAGGGCGTCGAACTGGGAATCCATTTCGACGATGCCGGATTCATAGAATACCGAAAGAGCGGAGGTGCGTTGAATTGCGTATTTTTCGAACTCTGTTGGGACGATGACGTCCGCGAGTTGTGTTTTGGCCATATGTTTTTAGTTAGTTGAGGGTTGTTAGTTGAGAGTTGAGTGATTGTTATTGTTCGGTCATTAGGCCTCCTCTCCCCGGCCCTCTCCTCCAGAGTTGGAGAGGGAGAAAAAAGGTTATGCCCTGCCAGTGATCTTTTGCGTGTTTAGTTGGTGGCGGTGGCTTTCAGTTGTTGGGCGCGTTGGGGGTCGGTTCGTTGCAAGCGCATTTGTTCGGTGAGATTCCAACTGTCTTTGCGAAATGGATTTTTGACGGACCGATTTGCAGCCCCACTGGAGCCGTTACCGGCGGCACCGCCGCCAGCGTTGGATTCAAAAAGATGCGGAGCGTCGGCTAATTGGGCTTCCACCCATTCCTCAATCGCCATTGGTTTAACGCCGTCTTTGCCGAAGCGAACGGTTTGGCCGTCGTCTTCGAAGGCAGTTGGCAGTCCGTTGACCAGTTTGAAAGTATTGCGGGCGCGGGAGGTGATGTCGGGAATAGCGGTAGGACGAAGGCCGCGTTTTGCGGCCGCAGTGAGGACGCCTTGATCGATTTGGATAGTGACCAAGCGCGAGTTGAGCGCATCACGCTCGGCAGTAACCGTGCCGAGCTGCCGATCGAAATCGGCTTTTGCGGCTTTGACACGAGTTTCGAGAACCTTTTCGACTTCACCTGCTTTCAGTAATTGTTGTTCTTCGAGCTTGCGCTTTTCCTCGGCGAGTTTTCGGACTTCAGCGGGATCGATTCCTTCGAAACGTTTCTGGTGTTCGTCCAGTTGCTTGAGCAGCGCAGCGTTCGAGTTGCGGAATTCGTCGAGCTTTGCTTTATCGGCAGCGCCTTCGGCGTCGAGGAACCAAGCGCCATCGCGCTCGATATAGTGACTGGCCAGGTCGGCCGGGATTTCGTTCTTTGAGGTTAGTTTGAATTTTAGAGACATAGTTAGTTGAGAGTTGATTGTTGAGGGTTGAGTGAAAGTAAGAGTGATTATTTTTCAGATTTCAGATTTCAGATTTCAGATTTCAGATTGCGGGTTGTGGATCGCGGACTACTGATGAGGGCGATCTCGTCTTCGTTGGAGCGGCCATCCGGCAAGATTTCTCCGCGGCGGAAGAGTTCGAGCATTGTTTCCTGACTGATGGCGCCGGCCTGCCATGCGGCAACGATTTCGCGCAGTGCGTTGCTGTCCATGCCAGCGGTGGTGAAATCTGTATTGAGGGAGAAAACAACGACTTTGTCGGTGAGTTCTTCCGGTGTTTCTTCGGTGGAATTCCACCAATAAACCCAGCGCAACACTTGCGTCAGAGATTCGCTCAAGCTGGTAGCGACATTAGCGAGCACGCTGTTTTCACCGCTCTGGCGCAGTTCGATTGCCTGGGCCGTTTCGCCGACACGCTTTTGCGCTTCGAGCAAACGTGAACCGAGAACGGCGAGAAGTTTTTCATCGCGATCCATGGCGCGTTCAAAAGTGGTGAGACCTTGTCCGGTAAATTCGAGAAAGCCCGCGGTGGCGTTCGGAGCTTCCGCGACCCAGGCAGTGCTGGAACCGATACGGAATGAGACGTCCTTGCCGAAACCACTGGCCCACGCGGTGGGAAGTGCGGTGAAGTGCATGCCGTGCTTGTAATCCGCATCGAGACGGTAGTGATCGAGATTCACTGCAATCAAATCGCCGTGCGGCTTCTTATCGATTGCTGGGAGCGAGTTGCGGGGGCCGTGGAAGACGATTGGGTTTTATGGCAGCGGTTTGCCGAGTCGCAATGGCGTTC
>JAQGOW010000031.1 GCA_028293405.1 Verrucomicrobiales bacterium | reverse complement strand
GCGCGCGATTGTGTTGCGCGGCGCGAGTCTGCAGGAGTTTTGGGTAAACGTCGTCGCCTTGATTGGATTTGGGGTGGTCCTGTTTATGTTAAGTGCCCTGCGCTTTAAGAAAACGTTAGGGTGACCTTGCTGTTCCTGCGAAAACGATTTTGCTCATCGCAATGCACATAGGGGCGCAAGATTGAGGTCCAAATCGCGTAACCCTTTTCGTTCATGTGCAGGCGGTCGGGGCCGTAGATGTCTGGATTCGGCGTGCCGTTTTTGAGCATGGCCGAAACGACGTCCACGTAGCGGACATTTCGCATGTTTTTGATTTGGTCTTGAATCAGGCGGTTGGTTTGTCGAACGCGGTCAAATTCTGTCCAGCGACTTGGACTGGTGCTGATGGATAAGTAGATGATTTCGGTAGAGGGCAGGGCGGTTCGCACTTTCTCGACGAAGGCTTTGAAACTGGCGACGACATCTTCGGGAGAGAGGCCGAAGTTGATGTCATTGGACCCGGCAAAGAACACGATTGCTTTTGGGTGGTAGGGAATGACGATACGATCGGCGTAATAAACTGAATCAGCGAGGTGGGAGCCACCGAAGCCGCGATTGAGCACGTGGCAGTTCGGGAAATCCTTTGCCACTGATGTCCATTTGCGAATGCTGGAACTGCCGACGAAAACGATGCCGCCTTGTGGAGGCGGGTTGGTTGCATCTGATGCTTCGAACTCGGTTATTTGTTTTTCAAATCGGCGAGGGTCGAGTGCGGTAACGGAGCGTTTTTGCGATGCAACTTTGATGGAATAAAGCGAGGATTGCGCGGTGATGAAGAGCGTGTCGCGATTCGTGCCGCCGAAGCAAAGATTTGCCGGTGTTTCGGGCACGAGAATTTTTCCAATCAACTCGCCGCCGGGCGAAAATATCTGGATGCTGTCTTCGGATGTCGACCAGACGCGGCCGTCGCGATCGCAACGGATTCCGTCGGGCAAGCCCTTGTCGATGGAGCAAAAAACTTTTCCGGCATCGACCTGATTGTCATGACTGCAGTTGAAAACGCGGATGTGTCGTGGCGCGCCTGAGTCAGCGACGTAGAGTTTTGATTCGTCGGGCGAGAAGCAAAGACCATTGGGCATGTCGAAATTTGTGAGGGCTGCGACCAGGTGTTTGGTTTTTGGTTCGAATCTAAACACATAGTTGCCGGGTAACTCGCGTTGCTTTGCGTCGATTCCATAGGATGGATCGGTGAACCAAACCGTCCCGTCCGATTTAACTACCACGTCGTTCGGTGAATTGAGTTTGTGGCCATGGTAGGAATCGACGAGCGTTTGCACCCGGGCACCCGGTTTCTGCACAGAAACGCGACGTGTTGCATGCTCACAGGTAATCAGGCGGTTGCCACTGGCAAGAGTGTTTCCGTTCGCATTGTGGCTTGGTTTGCGAAACATCTTAAGCCCGTTCGTCGAGTTCCAGATCTTAAGTTCGTCATGCGGAATGTCGCTGAATACGACAGAGGATAGCCAATCTGCCCAAACGGGCCCTTCGCTGAAGGACATGCCGGATGCCAGTTTTTCGAGTCTGGCATCCGGTGAGACGACTTTGTGAAACTCCGCTTCGTTGCGGATGTCGAAACCTGATTCCGCCGCGATGGTCGCGAGCGGAAGCAGGATGAACGCGCAGAGCGTGCGGAGTTTCATTGCGCTAGATTATTTTAGCCAAGTGGCGATTTTTTCATCGCGCCAGATGTCTTTGACTTGTTGGCGGTCACGGACGACAGCGGCTTGCTTGCCGTTGACGAGAATTTCGGCGGCCATGGCGCGCGCGTTGTAATTGGATGCCATGACAAATCCGTAAGCGCCTGCGCTCAACAGAGCGAGGTAATCGCCTTCGCCGACTTTCGGCAGCGGGCGGTCTTTACAGAAGAAATCGCCGGATTCGCAGATAGGGCCGACGACATCGGACGGGATCGTTTTGCTGGCGCCGTTGCGTTTCAGCGGGACGATTTCGTGATAGGAATCGTAGAATGCGGGACGGATGAGGTCGTTCATCGCGGCGTCGACGATGACGAAGTTTTTCTTGCCGGTGCGCTTTACGTATTCGACGCGCGTCACCAAGATGCCGGCATTGCCGACGATGAAACGGCCGGGTTCGACCAGGATCTTCAAACCGAGCGGTTTCAAGAGCGGAATCAACTTTGCAGCATAGGTGTCCGGCGTGAGCAGGCCTTTTGCTTCGGACGTATTCCACCAACCTTCTTCGCCGCTGGCGAGGGCTGGTTTGTAGATAATTCCCAAACCACCTCCGATGCTGAAGAATTCGAATTTATATTTGGCGGCGAGCTTCTTCACCATTGGCAACACTTTGGCCACGGCTAGCTCGTAAGGATTGACGCTGGTGAGCTGTGAGCCGATGTGCATTTGCAGGCCGCGCAAACGCAGGTTCTTCAGTTTCGACGCGCGTGCGTAAATGCCTTCGACTTGCTCAAACTGAATACCGAATTTGTTTTCGTAAGTGCCGGTGGTGATTTTGGCGTGGGTGCCCGCGTCGATGTTCGGGTTCACGCGCACGGCGACTGGGGCGACTTTCTTTAAGCGCGCGGCGACTTTGTTGATGCGGATCAGTTCGGGTTCGCTCTCGGCGTTGAAGGTGTAAATACCTTTGCGTAGCGCGAATTCGATTTCTTCTTCGGTTTTGCCAACGCCAGCGAATGCGCATTTGCGCGGGTCACCGCCGGCTGCGATGACGCGTTGGAGTTCGCCGCCGCTGACGAGGTCGAAACCGCTGCCTTGATTGGCCAACACGCGCATGACGGCGAGATTCGAATTCGCCTTCATTGCGAAGCAAATCATGTGGTCGAGCGGCGCGAGGGCTTTATCGAGCTTTTGGTAATGATCGGTCAGGGTCGCTTGGGAATAAACGTAAAGCGGTGTCCCGAATTTTTCGGCGAGCCCTTCAACGGACACGCCTTCACAGTGCAATTTGTTATTACGGTATTGGAAATGGTGCATGGTAAAATCGAGTTACGAGAGCCGAATATCTAACGGAAGCTCGGCCGATGTCGAGTTGGGAATTTAAAACAGCAATGCCGCAATGAGTGGTTGCGGCATCGCGGTGATTGAATTGAACCGAATCAATTATGGTTCGGACAGTATTTTTGCACGCTCCATCCGATATTCGAGCGCGGAAATTTCTTCGGCCTTGTAACGGCGCAGCAGTTCAGAGACGCGCTGTTCTTTGGTCTGGCCGCTCTTCTGAACAGCCACCGGCGATCCAGTGGCTGCGACGGGTTGCACTGTGGGTGTTTCAGCAACGACAGTCGCAGGAGCTGGATCGGAAACCGGAGCCACTACCGATTTTTGTCCGCCGGATTGCAGTTCAGATTGTTTCTGGCGAACTGCCAAGAGAATCGCATCGAGCGATTTAGGCGTGTCCATCGGAGGAGGTGTAGTGACAGCGGCAGATGCAGCCGGCGCCGGAGTTGCTTGGACCGGAGCGACTTGTTGAACGCGGGTAGCTTCCTTACGAGCCGCGGCGGCGCGCTCTGCTTCCATCTCTTGCTGACGTTTGGCAACAGCAACATCAGCTGGGGCAGGCTTCGTAGCGGGCGCTGTCGCAGGAGATGCAGTGACTTCGGTTTCTTTTGCGCGCAATGCCTTGAGGAGAGGGTCGGATTCGGCTTGCTTCGCAGCTAATGCAGCTTGGCGGGCAGCTTCTTCGCGAGCAGCTTGTTCTTGCGCGGCGCGAGACTGGGCAGCGGCTTCACGTTGTGCCTTGTCTAGTGCGGCCTTGGCACGACGAGCGTCGGCGAGAGCTTTTTGCGCGGCTTTGGCGTCGGCGTCTTTTTGCGCCTGCGATTGTGCGGCAACCTCCGGTTGTGATTTCACGGGAGCCGCGATTTGGATTGGCGCGGACTGAGGGATGTCGCCACCGGCGATGACGCGAGAGCGTTGGTCGTGATATTCTCGAGGCGTAATTTCGTTCGCGCGATAGCGGCGCAGCAATTCAGCTAGCTTTTGTTCCTTGCCGAGACCGGATGCATCGACGGTCGTTGCGGGCGCGGCGGCTACGACGACGGGAGTTGAAACCGTTGCAACTTGCGCTTTGGTGGCTGCAGCGGTGCGTTCCTGTTGAGCACGGGCTTCAGCAGCTTTGCGCGCTTCTTCAGCCTGACGAGCCATCGCTTGAGCCTTGTCTTGTTCAGCTTTCTCACGGGCAGCTTCGGCGCGGGCCTTTTCGAGGGCGGCGGCGCGCTGCTGATTGGCGATCATTGCTGCGCGCTGCTTTTCCTGTTGGTCATCGACCTTGTTGATCGGTTTTGCCGGTTGAACAGGCGCAGCCGGCTTCTGGCCCGACAATATCAGCGCGCGCTGATCATGATATTCTTTGGGTGTAAGTTGATCGGCGCGATAGCGGCGGAGTAAGTCCGCGAGCTTTTCTTCTTTTGTGGTCAGCGCGGGAGCTGCAGGTGCTGTTTGCACTGGTGCTGGCGTCGCAATAGCGGGTGCCACGCGTTTTATGGGTGCGGGAGCGGGAGCCGGAACTGGTTTGGTCTCGGCTTCTTTGCTGCGCAGTGCGCGTAAGAGTGGGTCTGATTCTGCCGACGGAGCCGAAGTGGTTTGCGCGACCGGGACGAACTTTACAGCAGGGACTTCGGGTATGGTCACGGCAACGGCTGGTTGTACGACGACTGCCGGCTTGGTTTCTGCAACGAGGGCAGGGCGGGGGCTCTGGGTGAGCATTCGAGCCAGACGATCTGCTTCTTCCTGTTGAACTGCTTTACGATCTTCGGCTGTGTTTTTCTTTGGCACGGAAGCAACTTGCGGTTGCACCTTTGTATCGCGCTGCTTCGCCGCTTCGGCTGCTGCAATCTTCTGGCGCTCCTGTTCGAGCTTCGCCATGTGCGTCTTTTCTGCCTTGTCCATTTTGGCCTGGCGTTCTGCTTCTTGCGCGGCCTGCTTCTGTGCGGCTAATTCCTGACGGCGGGCTTCCTTGGCTTGCTTTTCCTGTTCGGCTTTTGCACGGGCTTGTTCCGCTTTGTCATCGACGGTCGTCGTTGCGACAGTCGATTGCTTCTCAGCGTGAGCTTTGGCTTCCGCTTCGGCCAATTGGGCTTTGCGATCAGCTTCTGCCTTCAGCTTGGCTTCGCGAGCGGCGAGTTCCTGCTGTTGTTGGATGCGAGCGGCTTCTTCTGCGGCTGCTTTTTTCTCAGCAGCGAGACGTTCTTTTTCCTGGCGAGCGGCTTCTTTTTCCGCTTTCGCGCGAGCTTTCTCAGCAGCGACTTGTTCGGAGTGAGCTTTGGCAGCGGCTAGCTTTTCTTCTTTGCGCTTCGCTTCTGCTTCTTGCTTCGCCTGTTTTTCGGCAGCGAGTTGCTCAGCTTTGTGTTGACGTTCTTCCTGCTTCGCTTTTTCTTCCGCAGCTTTGCGGTCGGCCTCGTGCTGGGCTTTGGCCAGCTTGGCGAGGCGTTGCTCGTCGGCGTAAGTTAGTGAAGCGTCGGCCAAAGCCTTCTCTTCCTGGGCTTTCTTCGCGGCTAACTCGTCAGCATGGCTGCGAGCTTCGTCGGGTTGGGCTTTGGATTGAGCAGATTCCTGCGCGTCTTTCTGCTTGGCTTCTGCGATTTGCGCTTTGCGGGCAGCTTTAGCTTCCGCTTTGGCGCGGGCAGCTTCTTCAGCTTGCTGGCGTTCGGCAGCGATTTGCGCTGCTTTGGCTTCAGCTGCTTTTTGAATTTCGAGTTCTTTGGTGCGCTTTTCTTCAGCCAAACGAGCTTTGCGATCCGCTTCATCCTTCGCTTTCGCTTCGCGGGCCTGTTCTTCCTGGGCCTTGCGTTCGGCAATTGCGCGTTGTTCGGCGGCTTTCTTATCGGCGAGTTCGCGTTGCTTCTGTTCACGAGCAGCTTCTTTTTCAGCTTTCTTGCGCGCCTTTTCCGCTGAGGCTTGTTCGGCGGCGAGACGATCGGCAGCTTCCTTATCAGCTTTGGCTTTGAGGATAGCCTGGCGTTCTGCGTCTTTCTTTGCGGCTGCTTCCTGTGCGGCGAGTTTGCGGTCTTCTTCTTTGCGCGCGTTTTCGGTGGCAATCGCTTCGGCTTGGGCATTCTTCAACGCGGCGGCTTTTTCAGCCTGGGTTGAGCTCTCAGCGGTTTGGGCTTCAATGCGAGCACGTTCCAAATCTTGCTTCGCCTTCGCTTCAGCTAAACGTGCTTCTTCAGCTTTGATGCGTTCTTCGGCGGCGCGAAGTTCAGCGCGCTTGCGCTCGAGTTCCTGCGCTTGTGTATCGACGGAGGGCGTGGTGACAGTCACGACAGGTGCAACTGGTATTGCCGGCTGGACCTCAACAGCGACTTTAGGTTCAGCAACGGTTGTAGTTACACGTGCTGGCTTGGGTTGTTGACGGATAGTTTGTGTTGCCAATGATTCGGCGCCGGATTGTGCAGCGCGGTTTGCGCTCGCGGCGATTTTCCCCTTGCGTGACGCATCTTCAGAAAGCTTTTTGGCAGCGTCGTCCGCCCGTTGCTGGACCTGTTTCAGCCAAATCGCGTCGTAATACTTATGCTGACCGTGCGCGCCCGGATTATCAGCGGCGGCTTTGGCGGAATCGCTGCGATCTTTGGCGGCCTCGGCGCGATCCTTGGCGGCGTCAGCGCGGAGTTGGGCGGCGTCCGCTTCAGCCTGGGAGGCTTCGGCGCGCAATTCGAGCAAACGTTGGGAAGTTTCAGCGGTTCTCTTTTCGCGAGACACCTCCAGGATTTGTTCCTGGGCATAACGCGCTTTGGCATCGGCTTCTTTCGCGCTGACATCGGATTGATCGGCGCGCGATTCGAGCTGTTTCTGCCACGAAGTCTCATACGCCTTAAACGCATTGCGTCTGGTGCTGACCTGCGCGTAGAGAAGTCCGGCGCTGAGCATGAGCGTCAGCGAGCGGACGAGGAACCGATAAATTCGCATCCTGACTTTCTACTGAAATCAGGCTCGGCAATCAACTTCAATCAACACTGGTGGGTTGCCTTACAAGCCTGTGATTCCCAGCGATTTTTGAACGGATAGGTGGTAACTGAGCGCACAACAATGCGGCGCACGTCGCGACGGGTGACCTTGATCGTGTGATTAGGGTCAAGAACTCGGCCGTTTTTGAGTTTTTCGAGGGTTTGGAGGCCAATCAGAATCGGCCACGCGCAGGCCAGACGGAGCCGGACCTGGTTGCGTGGCAGACTAGTAGTATAGCGCCAACCTGCCTGCAAATGGGATTCGGCCAACGCGACATATTCGTCGTATAAGGGGCGGAAACTTTTCTCGGTCTCAGGTTTGAGCAAGTCCGCGGGTGTGAGGCTGAGTTGGCGCAAGCGCGGTTCGGGAAAGTAACAGCGGCCATTTCGCAGGTCGCGCGGGATGTCCCTTAAGATATTCACCAACTGCAGCCCTTTTCCGAACCGAATCGAATCGGGCAGGAGTTCAGTTGCGTTCAGTTTTGGGAACAGGTGTGCGTGACTAACTTTCGTCCAAAACTCGCCGACACATCCAGCAACACGGTAGGTGTAGTCGTCTAATTCAGCGTCGGATTGCAAGGCAACAATGCTGTTGGCTGTTGCTGCGGCAAATCTCTTCAGGTCGAGTTCCTGGCCGCTTGTGATTATGTCGAGCACGTCGCGGATGCGCTGACGGTCGGCCTCGGAAAATCCGTCGAGCAACGAAACAGCTTCTTCAGCGCGTTCTAATAACACGCGTTCTGCGGGCAATGATTGGTTTTTTGCTAGAGCTCCGAAGTTGATGGCCGCGGAACTCGTGCCGAGGATTTTTTCGCGCAACTGTTGCAGGGCTGAAAGTCGTGAGTCGACCGATATGACACCGGTATCGGCGATTGTGTCGGTGGTGCGGGCGAGAAGGTAAGCCGTTCCGATCTGCGAGCGAATGCGCGCCGGCAGAATCCGCATGGTTAAATAAAACGAGCGCGAAACTTCCTTCAGCAGACTGGAAAGGAGTTCCGAACGCATGCCTTAGCTGGCCCGCAAAATTTTCTGCCAGCGGGCGAGTTGTTTGGCGACCTGCCTGGTGCCGGGCGCGCCGGTCATTTCGCGACGGCTCATCGCTTTCTTCAAGTCGAAAATGTCCGAGACATCTTTGTCGAAGTGAGCGTCGATTTTCTTCAATGTCGTTACGTCCAATTGATCCAGAGTTCTACCTTCACGCTCGGCTGCTCCGACGACGGCGCCAACAACATGGTGCGCCTGCCGGAACGGCATGCCTTTACGCACGAGATAATCCGCCAAGTCGGTCGCGAGGAGCGCCGCGTCACGCGCAGCGGCGTTGCATGTCAATTCGTTGACGGTGGTGTTGTCGAGCATGGCCGCAGTTAAACGAACGGACGACTGAACCGTGTTGGCTGTGTCAAACAAACGCTCTTTGTCTTCCTGTAAATCGCGGTTGTAAGTCATTGGCAAACCCTTCAACAAAGTCAGCATTGCCATGAGATTGCCAATGACGCGGCCGGATTTTCCGCGCACTAACTCGGCTACGTCGGGGTTTTTTTTCTGCGGCATCAACGACGATCCCGTGGTGTAAGCATCGGAAATTTTGATGAACGAAAATTCCGAGCTGCTCCAGAGCACGACGTCTTCCGCTAGTCTCGATAGGTGAACAGCGAGGAGAGCGGCGGAGCTGCAAAACTCGACCACAAAATCGCGGTCGCTCACCGCATCCATCGAGTTTTGGGTGACGCGCGGGTTGCCTTTTGTATCAACAAACCCAAGCAATTTTGCCACAAACTCACGATCAAGGGGCAGGGTGGATCCAGCAATCGCTCCACTGCCGAGCGGGCAAATATTCGTCCGCCAGAAACAATCGGAGAAGCGATCGTGGTCGCGCTCCAACATTTCGGTGTAAGCGAGCAAATGATGCGCAAAATAAACCGGCTGCGCGCGTTGCACGTGCGTGTAACCGGGAATGATGACGTGAGAGTATTTCGAGCCGAGATTGACCAGAGAAAATTGCAATGCGCGGATCTCTCGATTGAGCGAGACGATTTCGTCACGCAACCACATCCGCAAATCGAGAGCGACCTGGTCATTGCGCGAGCGGCCGGTGTGGAGTTTTGCGCCAGCCGGAGCGCGTCGCGTCAACTCAGCCTCAATGTTCATGTGAACATCTTCCAGCGCCGGATCCCAATGAAAGTTTGCCGCGCTGATTTCTTTGGCGATTGCACCGAGCGTATTTTGGATGGACGTTAGCTCGGTTTTCGATAGCAGCCCGATTTTGTGGAGCATGGCCGCGTGCGCCAACGAACCGAGAATGTCGTGTTCCCACAAACGCCAGTCGAAAGAAATGGATTCGGTAAATTGCGCGGCATCTGCGGCCGGTCCGCTGCCGAATCGACCGCTGCGTGAGACTGGAGACTGTTTCTTCATTCCGTTCGCGAAATTTGATGTCAAAGCCTGTCAAAGTCACGCCAAACCGAGTTACAAAAAAAGCGCCCTCGATATTTGGTCGAGGGCGCTGGTGATTAGATTGTATCCGGCTTAGTTGAAGTTAGCGCGGATGGTGATGTTGGTGCCGGGCATGACGAAGTGCAGGGTCACGTTGGTGCTGCTGGCACCGTCGCCGCTGTAAGGCGTGCCGTTTTCGTCACTCCAGTTAAGGAAGTGATGAGGCGATGTCGGCATGGCTTTCATCGTGTAACCAATGCCTTGATTGACGTTGGTCGTGCCGACGATCGGCTTGC
>JAQGOW010000012.1 GCA_028293405.1 Verrucomicrobiales bacterium | reverse complement strand
TTCCAGGACCAAACATTCAACTGCGGCGTGCGCGCGATGAATTTGGGTAAACAGATGCAACCCGGTTTGACGGTCCGTCTGCGCATCGATGTTGGAAAGCAAACTGCGCAAAAGTTCGGCGCTGATTGGACTCTTAATCCCGGTCAGGAGAAAAGTTTTGAGCAGCCGTGCAAATCTGATTCGTGGCCGAAAAAAGGCATGGAGGTCGTCGCGGAGTTGTTGCTCGACGGCAAAGTCATTGACCGCGTTTCCCACGATTTACACGCATGGGTGCCCAAGGAGACGAAGAATTTCATCACTATTACGAACGGCCATTTTTCGCTGAAAGGTAAACGGTGGAAGGCAAACGGCGTGAATTATATGCCTTCATCCGGCATCGCGATGGGTGAGGTTTATTATTTTGAATATTGGCTCGACCGCGGCTCCTACGATCCGGAAGTGATCGAGCGCGATTTGACGCGAATCCAAAACATGGGGCTGAATGCCGTCAGCATTTTCGTTTATCACGAAACGCTGAAGGCGCAGCACCTGTTGGATTTCCTGCGCCGGTGCGACGCGCACAAGCTGCACGTCAATCAATCGCTTCGTCCGGGCACGCCGCTGAATTTCAATTGGGCAAAGATGAAGGAATTGATCGAGTTCTATCACATGCCGGATAACGACACTATTTTTGCGTACGATCTCGCGTGGGAACCGAACTTCGGCAACCAGGCTGAGCAACAAAGCAGTTTCGGCGACGAATGGACTCAGTGGGTGCACAAGAAATACGGGGCTCTCGACGAGGCGACGAGGATCTGGGGAATGACGCCGGGCCTCGCGACGAACAAGACGAACGTGCTCAACGTCCCAACGATGCACCAACTGACGCAGGATGGGAATTGGCGCTGGCTGGTGAATGATTACCGCCATTTTCTTGATGACAAACTCGGCGCGGCTTATGGGGAAGCACGCCGTTTGGTCAAAAGTGTCGACGCCAATCACGCCGTTAGCTTCCGCATGACCGAAACGGGAAACCCAACATACAATTGGGACCAGGCGTTGACGTACGACTTCTATGGGCTGCGTGATGCGGTCGACATTTGGGAGCCGGAAGCGTATGGGCGCATCGGCGATTGGGAAAAAGTGAAGCCGGGTCGGTTCGAGCACGATTACGCGCGGTTGTGCGATCCAAACAAGCCCTTCATGTGGGCGGAAATGGGCGAGACCGTTTGGGACCGTGTCAATGTGCGAGAGAATAGCGACCGTATCGCGTTTGAAGGCCCGTGGGTCCGCAACTTTTACAAAATGATGGAGCAGTCGGGCGATGATGGCGTGTTTTTCTGGTGGTATGCGGGGGGCTATAGGTTTAACGAACACAGCGATTTTGGAATCATCAACCCGGACGGCACCGATCGCCCGTTCTCCCGCGTAATTCGCGAAGAAAGCGCGCGCTTTTTGAAAGCCGGCGATCCGCCGAAGCCCGATTACACCATTGCCGTTGATCGCGATCGTGATGCGCGTGGGCTTTTTGGAATTTACGAGGCGACGAAGGACGAATATTGGCGCGCCATCGCGAGCGGCAAGACACCGAAGTTGGTTTGGCAACGTAAACCCGGTGAAGGCATGGCGATTTCAAATGAGTTTGTGCGAATTACATTTCCGCGTTCCGCTGTGGGGATTTCGCGAGCGCGAATTTTTGGACGACAAAGCAATGATTGGGTGCACGTCGCCAGTTGGTCGCCGCTGTTCCGCATTGCTTTTCCCAACGGCGATTCTGTGACGAACTGGAATTTCGGAGCCTCAACGGAATCCGCTGATGCCGGTTCCCGTGCCGCTGAGTTTGCTGCGGACGCAACTGACAAAAATGGGGTGCGCTGGAAAGTGTCGTTGCGCGTCAGTCTCGAAGATAAAAAACCGCTCGCGCACGTGCACTACAGTTGGACTCCGGATGCCGCGACGGAAGTTGCTTCGATTCTCGGGCCGAACATATACGTAGGCGATGGAACCGTTGGCGAAGCGAAGACATGGGGTTTGTTTCCTGGCTTGGAATATTTATATGGCGCGGAACGCTCATCGAACCCTCGCGATTTCTCGGACAAATTGGCTGACCGGCGTACGCCGAATCCGAACAAGGTCTCCATCCCGCTGATGGCGGTTACAATCGGGCCGGACAGCCAGACTCCGCCGACCAATGCGACGAAATTCTTTACGCCTGATTCCATGAAGGACCAGGCATCACTAGGCAAAGACAATTGGGCGTCGACTGGGTTGAAAACAAATTTCTCTGTCGGGCTGTTTTGGGATCCGCAACAGAAGTGGGATGGCGAACACGCGTTGCCTTCTCCACGATTTGCGTCGCCGAATTTCGATGAAGGTAAAACCAATCATCGGGTTGCATTGTTCCTTCCTTCAACACCTGAGTTCGTTGCAGAAAACGCCGAGCAGGCAAAAGTCCCGTTCAAAATTGCGGCGGGTAAAACGCTTCAACTCGATGCGACGCTGGTGGTCGAGCAGGGGACACCAATCGGGGTGGTGCATCAGTGGCTCGACAAACGGGGCGGATTGCCGAAACCAAATCCGTCCGCGCGCAGCTTCCAACAGGAGCTGGACCTCTGTCGCACCGGTTTCTTGAAAACGTTGTGGAACGAACAAGCGCGGGGCTGGATG
>JAQGOW010000664.1 GCA_028293405.1 Verrucomicrobiales bacterium | reverse complement strand
GCTCGGCAATTACTCGCCGGCGGGATCGACGTTGTCGGTGTCTGACACGGTGACGAACCTGCAACGGTTCTATCGGTTGAACTCGCTCGAAGGCGTCACCGACGTCGCCGGTTTTCTGAATGTGTCGTTGCTCGGCAATTCCGACAACTTCTTCTCCACGCCATTCGTCAGGCCTTCGGCAGCGTCGTTGCTCGTCGCGTCCGTCAGCGGCAACGTTGTGAGTGTTACGCCCGCTCCCGGTTGGGCGGCGAATCAATTCGTTTACGCGTCCAGTTCGCAATCGAACACCTACTACGCGCGCTTCACCTCCGGCGCTGCCGAAGGTCGCATCTACCCAATCACCGCCAACGCCAGCGCGTCCGTCACGCTCAATTTGGGCACTGACGACTTGGCGGGCGTCGCCGCGAACGACACGATTTCGATCGAACCATATTGGACTCTCGGCACCGTGTTCCCGAACGGCACCGGAGTAAACGCCTCGCCGACCGTCGGCAATCGCAACACCGAAATCCTCACGCCCGATCTGACGAGTTCCGGCATCAACCTGAGCGCGACTAAAGTTTATTTCTTCAACGCGGGCATTTGGAAACAAGTCGGGCAGGGGAGTGTCAATCACAATGACGACATCATCCAACCGAATTCGTATCTTTGCATTCGCCACAACGTCGCCACGAATACGACCGTGTTCGCTGCCGGCGTAGTCGTCTCCGCGAAACTCGCGATTGTCGTGCGCAGTCAACCCAGCGTGCAGCAAGACAACGCCGTCGGTCTGCTGCGTCCCATGGCCGTTTCGCTGAATGCTTCCGGCTTGATCAGTAGCGGAGCGTTTCAAGCGAGCGCATTGCCGGGAACCCGCACCGACGAACTACTCACGTTCGACAACACCGTCGCCAGCCGTAACAAATCTGCCTCGGCGATTTATTACTATTGGCAAAACGCCTGGCGCGAAGTTGGTTTTGGCAGCGCGGATGTTGGAGCAAACCTGCTCACTCCGGGCACAGGTTTCATCATTCGCAAAGGCACCAATAACGCCACTGCCATTTGGACGAACGCGCCAAATTGGTAAACTAATTTTTGATCAGCCGAAAATAGCGCGCCCTTTCGAAAGGCGTTGTCGCGTAACTGTTGGTTGGCGTCAAAACAGTTTGCCAACTCGCCGCGTCCAACAGGTTCGTCGTCGTCTGTAATTGAAACGACGTGTCGCTCCAACCGACATTCGCAGTCCCATTCTGCATCGCGATCGAAAGCGCTGCTGTCCGCAAGCCGATCAAAGCGAGCCCATGCGCGCGTCCGGCGGCCACCGAAGTCACGTTCGTCAAACCGGGCAACGAACCCACGCTCCCCCAAGCTGTCACCGTTCCGTCCGTGCGCGCTGCCAAACTAAAACAAGCACCACCCGCAATTGCCGTTACCGATGTGGCAGCAGCCGGGACATTGGTTTGTCCGCACGAATTATCGCCAAAAGCTACTACCGACCCATCGCGTTTAGTAACGAGCGTAAAGTATGTTCCCGCGGCAATCGCGGAAGCGTTGGTCACCACCGGTCCGCTACATTGGCCGTTGCGATCATCGCCCCAGGTCACCATCGTGCCATTACGCGTGAGCGCGATGCTGTGAAATTCACCCGCCGCAATCGCCACCACATTGCTCAACCCATTCGGAGGCGTGCATTGTCCGTAATAAGCGTCTCCCCACGCCATCACCGTTCCGTCGGCGCGCAAGCCAAGTGTGTGAAATCCTCCGGCTGCAATCGCAATCAAATTGGTCGCATCCTCTGGAACCAGGCCAAAGTATTCATCGCCCCATTGCACGACGGTTCCATCTTGTTTGAGCGCGCAACTGTGGTTTTCCCCGGCCGCAACGGCCACAACGTTACTTAACCCGCTCGGAACCGTGCTTTGTTTGAAACCGTCGTCGCCCCAACCCACCACCGTGCCGTCAGCCCGCACCGCGAGCGAATGAAACCCTCCAGCCGCAATCGCCACAACATTGTTTAGGTTCGCGGGAAGATTTGTTTCACCAAATGAATTATCCCCCCAGGCAATGACCGTGCCTGCAAAGCCCGACAAACACGTGAAACAAGCAAGCACCGTAACCAATAATGCTGTGAGGAGACCCTTCATGTGACGAGCGTGAAGGCTAGGCAAAGGCATTCATCTGTCAATCTCTCTGTGAGACGTTGTGTAGTTGATTTGGTTTTTGAATCTTCTCCTCTGTGCCTCCGTGTCTCTGTGGTGAACAAAGTCTTCCGTCGATTTCCCGGTGCGTTCCTGGCACATGTTAATCCGGAGGCACCGCACCGCCGTCATCCATGTTGTTGGCCTGACTCGCTCACTCATCGGCGAGCACACCCCGCACATTGCCCAATTCGCAAAAGCAGCCGGCGTCACCACCGTCGTTCCCGCGTTCCCCGCCGTCACTTGCACCGCGCAATCCAACTACCTCACCGGCAAAACACCGAGCGAACACGGCATCGTCGCCAACGGCTGGTATAATCGCGAACTCGCCGAGGTCCAATTTTGGAAACAATCCAATCACCTCGTGGGCGGCAAAAAAATCTGGGACGTCATGCGCGAGCGCGACCCGAAGTTTACCTGCGCGAAACTCTTTTGGTGGTACAACATGTATTCCACCGCGGACTATTCCATCACCCCGCGCCCGATGTATCCCGCCGATGGCCGAAAATGTTTCGACATCTATTCGTGGCCTTATTCCATCCGCGACGACATCAAGCGCGCTCTCGGCGAATTCCCGTTCCCCACATTTTGGGGCCCAGCCGCCGGCGTCGACACCCCGCAGGGCAGGGCAGATGCCGTGTCAAAGTGGATCGCCGAATCCGCCAAGTGGATCGAAAATAAATATTCGCCGACGCTGAGTCTCGTCTATCTGCCCCACCTCGATTACAACCTGCAACGCTTCGGCCCGAACGACCCGCGCATCACAAAAGACCTCAACCAAATCGACGCCATTGTCGGCGACCTCATCGCGTTCTTCGAAAAGCGCGACGTCAAAGTCGTGTTACTTTCCGAATACGGAATCGTCGAAGTCGACACACCCATCCATCTCAACCGCCTCTTCCGCGAGCAAGGTTGGCTCACGATCAAAAACGAACTCGGCCTCGAACTAATCGATTTCGGCGCGAGCAAAGCCTTCGCCGTGGCCGACCATCAAGTCGCCCATATATATATCAACGATCCATCCGTGCGGAACAAAGTCCGCAGCTTCCTCGAAAAACAAGACGGAATTGACTCCGTGCTCGACGACAAAGAAAAAATCACCGCCGGCATCGCCCACTCGCGCGCGGGCGATCTGATTGCCGTCGCCAAAGAGCGCGCCTGGTTCACATACTATTATTGGCAGGACGACTCACGCGCCCCCGATTTTGCGCGCTGCATCGATATCCATCGCAAGCCCGGCTACGACCCGGTTGAATTATTTCTCGATCCAAAAATTCCAGCCATAAAATTAAAAATCCTCTGGCGCCTGATGCAAAAGCGCCTCGGCTTTCGCATGTTGATGGACGTCATTCCCTTGGACGCATCCCTCGTCAAAGGTTCCCACGGCAGAAATAATCGTGCGGTTGATAATCCGGTGCTGATCGCTCGAGGCGTTCCAGCCACCGAGTCCATCTCGTCCGCGGCTGTTTGCCACCTCATCCAAACCGGCGATCGTTGAAGTCGATTCAGTTGTTCGCAAAGTCGTGTCAGGTATAAATTGACAGTCCATTCCGTACTTCACCGGATTGCGCGCTCAGAAAATTCCTGTCAGTCTGGCCCGAACAAACACTGATTCACACCGTTTTGCTGGATGACGTGGATTCTGGATCCAAAAGGAGATTAAAAACCACCTCAGGCGTCTCGCACCGGGAA
>JAQGOW010000484.1 GCA_028293405.1 Verrucomicrobiales bacterium | reverse complement strand
GGATGATCACGCAGGCCGAAACGTAATCTGATTTCAACATCTCCGACAGCTTGTGTGAAGCGGGCCGCGCCGGCGAAGCGAAGGAACTGCTCGTCAAGCTGACGCAACAATATCCGGATGAGCCGCGCTACTGGCTTGCATTCGCGCAGGCCTGTCTGGCCGCCCAGACACCACAGGATGCCCAATCTGCACTCAGCGCGTTGGAAAGACTTCAGCCGCGCTTGTCACAAACCATTGTCCTGCGCGGCATGCTCGCCTGGGCGAACGGCGACATGGAAACCTGCTCGCAGGCTTTTCACGAAGCGGAACAGATCGCGCCCAATGATCCGCTCACACAAGCCTACCTTGGCCGGCTTTACCTGCGGCAGCGACGCTGGCGGGAAGCCGAGCACGCCTTCCAACGCGCCCTGGCCGTGGATGCCGATTACGCCGAGGCCCACTACGGATTGAGCGTCGCTCTCCCGCGCCAGAATTCTGTGGAGCCCGGAATCGGTCACGCCCTGCTCGCCATCGGGCTGCGATACGAATTTCCGGAAGCCCATTTTCAACTTGGCGCCCTGCTCTCTCGCCTCGGCCATTTCGAGCGCGCCGTGCAGGCGTTTGAAGTTTCACTCCACCTGCGCCCCGGCTTCCTCCTTGCGCACCGCTATCTCTCGCGCATTTACGCGCGTCTCGGTCGCACCGATCTCGCCGAGAGTCATCGCGCGAACGCCGCGCGCCTCCAGGAATCAAGCGCCCCGCAGCCGCTCGCCGATTAGCGGGTCGCCGCCCGCATTGAACGAACTAGCGTGTGCTTTATACTGATGATACTTCGGATCGCGTGCGGAATCATTGGGCTGCGGTTTTTTTCTTTCGTCCCGTTGCGGCCAGACGGCGCAGGCCGCGCGAATCGAGACGGACCAGAACCCACTCGTCCAGCGCCTTGGCACCGAGCCGCCGGTAAAACTCCAGTGCATTCTCATTCCAGTTCAGCGCCGTCCATTCAAACCGGCCGCAGTTTCGCCCGGCCGCCACTTGGGCGACGGATTCGATCAAACGGCGGCCGATGCCGTTTTTGCGGAATCGGGGACGCACATACAAATCTTCCAGCCACAGGCCGGGCCGCCCGATAAAACTGGAGAACGTGGAAAAATAGATCGCGTAGCCAACCGTTTTGCCATCGCACCGCGCCAGCAATGCACCCGCCACCGGCTGCGGTCCAAACAGGGCCTTGCGCAACAACGCCATCGTGGCTTTCATTTCGTGTTCGAGTTTTTCAAACCGCGCGAGTTCACGGATGAGCTTCAGGAGTTCCGGCACTTCCGCCGGCGTGATGGGGGCGATCTTCAAATCCATGCCGCAAGCTACCAACGGATGGAATTGTTCGACAAGCACCAGTTCTTGTGACAACCGATTCTGCGGGGTGGCGGCGGATGGGTGCCGTGCGCAGCTTTGATGAATTTGCGATTAAACGATCCCCAATTTTTTGGCTGGGAATGATGCCGGTTGGAAAAGCTGTTTTTCTGCGCTAAGTTCCCGCATGAAATTAAAACTTGCCGCCAGAAAGACCGAATCGCCCGGCGTCGAATCGTTTATCTTCAAACCGCAGGAACCGCTCGTCTGGAAGGCTGGACAATTCCTGCATTACGTCCTCAACCATTCCAGCACTGATGATCGCGGCTCTGACCGCTGGTTCACCATTGCATCTGCGCCTTATGAACGCCACGTGATGATCACGACGCGGTTCGATTCAAAGCGTAGTAGCACCTTCAAAAAGACTCTCAAAGCTCTCAAGCCCGGTGACACGATCGAGGTGTCTGATCTCGATGGCGACTTCATCGTGAGCGACCCGAAGAAGGAATACATCTTCATCGCCGGCGGCATTGGCGTCACGCCGTTTCGCTCGATCCTTAAGCAGGCTGAACACGAAGGAAAAAAACTGCGCGTCAAATTGATCTATGCGAATCGCAAAACGGTCGCCGCTTATCAAAAAGAATTTGAGGCGATGGCCAGACGCAACCGGAACTTAAAAATCCATTACCTGTTCAGCCCACAACGCATTGATAAACAGACGATTAAAGAACTTGTGCCCGATCTGAAAAAACCGTTCTTCTACGTCTCCGGCCCGGAACCGATGGTGGAAGCCATCGGCAAAATGCTGCAACAGATCGGCGTTCCCAAAAGGCGGATCAAACAAGATTGGTTTCCGGGTTATCCAGCGGAGTAGCCCCGAATGCTTGCGGGGCACGTAAATTCCTCCCGCCTGCTCGCGATTTATTGGAGTTGAGATTCACAAATCAGAGCGCCAGCCAACTGCAAACCCGTAGCATAAGGCGGCGGGTAGCGCTCTGAATTGCCCATCGTTTGCTTGATTGCGATGTTGCCGTGATCGTCGGCTTTCAGTGCTTTGAAGCGCTTGAACTCGTCGTCGGACCATGCTAATAAGTGGCGCGCCCAATCCGGCGCGAAGCAAGTTTGTAAGTTTGCAACACCAGAAATCCACATGACACAAAAACAACTTCGATGCACAGTCATGGCGGCGCTGATTGCTTTGGCGATCCAAAGCGGGGTTCGGGCGGCGGTAGTGTTCGACAACCTCGGCCCGGCACCATACACAACGGTCGGCTATGCGACCTTTGGCCTTTATTCCGACAGCATTTACTATGATCGCGGCATGCAGTTTACCGCCGCGCAAACCGTCATACTGACCAACTTGCAACTGGCCTTGGGCGAGGCCCACTTTACTTCCGGCAATGCCGAACAATCCGGAACGGCCAAAATCCAATTGCTGACCGACAGCGCCAGCACGCCGGGCACGGTCCTGGAGACGTGGACTTCTGCAACCATTTCGGGCGGTCCCCAAGCAGGTGGCGTGCTCAGCTTCAACTCGGTCCTGAAGCCGAAGCTGACGGCCGGGAGCAAGTATTGGGTTGTGCTCAGCGCCGCCACCGGCAGCAACCTCGGCGGGGCGTGGTATTTTGCCGACGACAATCATACGGGAAACACCCTCACCCTGTGGCGCAATAATTCCACCGGCACTCCATCTTATACCACGCTTACCCGGGGCTACCGCACCCTCGTCAGTGGTGACTCCACCGGCCCGAAACTGAGCATCGCCGTGTCCGGCAATAATGTGAAGATTTTCTGGACCACCAACACCATTGGCGGCACGCTGCAAGGCAAAAGCTCGCTCAGTCAGGCGAACACTTGGGCGAACATCGGCACCGGCACAATTGTCAGCAATCAATACGTTGTGACCGAACCCATCGGCACCGCCCCGAAATTCTACCGGCTGGCTCAGTAGACCTCCAAACGATCGATCTCCGTCATCGCCAATCCAGAAAGAGACAGGATTAACAGAATTCACAGGATTGAATCCTGCATAATCCGGTTAATCCTGTCTGAGTTTGAAGGGCTTCAGCTTTGATGAATTTGCAGGGACGGTTTCCAAGGCAGGTGCGGCTTGTCGCGCCGTAGCACAGCGAAGGCGGAACCGCCAACCGCTGGGCTGATGGATTTGAATCCCATCGGGATTCGCGGACGGAGTGCTCAAACAGGCCTGCC
>JAQGOW010000478.1 GCA_028293405.1 Verrucomicrobiales bacterium | reverse complement strand
ATAGGCGTCGTCTTCGCCGCTCGGTCGAGTGCCGCCTGAATCGCAGTCGTGTCATCAGCTTTGCCATCCCCAATCGCGCCGGAATCGCGGACGTTGACGACATCGCTGGTCACGATTGTTGCAGGTTCGGCATTGGCAAAGCTGGCCAGCCCAAGCAAGCCCGCTCCGGTGAGCGAGCGTGTAACAAAACTCCTGCGCGAAAGGTCGGGTGCGTATTCGGACATGACACGATTCTGCCGTGGCAAAAAACTGTTGGGTAGAAAAAATAAATCCACGCGTAAAGCGTGGGTTCGTGGGCCGTCTCCCCGCCGTCGTTTCAGCGTTGAACAGGAACGAGGGAAAAAGCACGGGGGCGAATCCCAAGTAAACTCGAGACTCGCCCCCGTTAGATTATACTGACTAGCGGTTTATCAGCTCACATGGCTGGAAACCAACTTGGTCATTTCGAACATGCTGACCTTTTTCTTGCCGTTGAAAACAGCGGTCAAGTTTGCGTCAGCGTTGATCTGAGTCTTCACCTTCTTGTCCTGAAGACCATTCTTCTTGATGTAAACCCAAAGCTTTTTCGTGAGCTCGGTTCTTGGCAGCGGCTTTGCGCCAACAACTGTCGCGAGCTTCGCGTCCGGTTGCACCGGCTTCATGAACGCTGCGTTTGGTTTACGCTTCGCCTTCGGCTTGGTGGTCGATTTTGCTTTAGTTGCTTTTGATTTGGTCGTTTTCTTTGTAGCCATACACGTATCTCACCTGTGTCTAGCGAAAATGACAACAACAAATATTCGTATTTTCACAGGTAAGTTGAGGTCACCTTAGCGTCTCAGGAGGCCCTTTCCAGATGAGCCGCAAGCTGTCCAGGCGGATTCGGGACTGCTGAATGACCGTCGCCAACTCGCTCTGTTGCTCTTGCGCAATTTCAATTTCACGCGGGCGAACGTGATTATTTACCTCGATCAACATCTGCAATCGACGAACCTCGTGGCCAAGCAACTGGTTCATTTCCACCAATGCAGACTGACGCAAAGCATCGGCGCGTTGCTCGGCAATTCTGGTGGCGGTCTCCAACATCGCAGGCAGTGTTCGCTGAGCAATGTCGGCGTTCTCAATCAATTTGTAACCCGAACCTTTCTGTAGCTTCCGTTCCAACGTCGCATCCCGAAAAGCCGCACTGACGTCCTCCAGTTTGTGAGTGATTGCTAAACGGATTGGCGTGGGTGCGAGAAAGCGGTCTGCATGCAACCGGGGTGAAGCAACTGCTTCCAGGACAAAGATCGCCTCCAACACCATTGTTCGATCATTAGCAGTTGGCAGCACGGCAAACGCGCAATTTCCAGTTTCGGACCCAAGCAACAATTCCATCGCTCCGGCAACCATTGGATGATCCCAGGTCAAAAACGCAACATCCTCCCGGCTGAGCGCGCGACGTCGATCACATGTTGCCACCAAACCTTCGGCAGGGATGGACGGGAACGAATCGGTGATCACGCCGTCAGGATTTAACGCCCATGTATGCGGCGCGAGTTCTTCGATCTGGACTCCGTAATGATCAAACACATCGAGCATGTAATTCTCGAGATCCTCGCGACGATCTTGCTCCTGAATGTCGCTGATCATCTTTGCCGCAACTGCGGGCCGAAACGAATTGAGTTCCAACAAACGATCACGGCCTTGTTCGAGAAGCAGCCGCATCGACTGACGCGCTTGCGTCGTTTTAGTCAGGAGCTCAGCCAACTCGACCTCTGCCTCCTTTCGGTCTGCCACTGGAAACTCCAATGCCAAATCGTGAACGGCGCGGCCGAATTTGCGCAGCAGTTCGTTGCCGCCCTCAAGATTGCTTTCGAACGCATTCAAACCTTCGTGATACCAGCGCGCCAATACTTCCTGCGGACTGTGTTCGACATACGGCACGTGAATTTGAATGTCTTCGGTTTGTCCGATGCGATCCAAACGACCGATTCGTTGTTCGAGCAGTTCAGGATTAAGAGGTAAATCAAACAGAACCAAATGATGCGCAAATTGAAAATTGCGCCCTTCGCTACCGATTTCTGAACAAATCAAGAGCCGCGCACCGTCGGCTTCTGCGAACCATGCAGCATTGCGATCGCGTTGCACCAGCGTCAAACCTTCGTGAAAAATTCCCGTTTTGATTGTAATGTGACGGCGTAGTGCAGCGTCCAATGCTTCAGCTTTTTCGATAGTGCGAGTGATCACCAAAACTTTTTCCGGCGCCAGTTTTTGCAGCAACTCCACCAGCCATCGCACGCGCGGATCTTTAGTCAGATCGGACGAGGTTTGCAGGTTGGTGTCGCCGGCATCTTCGGCGAATTCGCTGGAAAGCTGATCCAGCAATGACTCCGGGTCCGAGCCAGCGTCGAGCTTGGCCAACCGCGCCGTGCGCTTTGGAAAACCTTTCATGCCCGCGCGGGTATTGCGGAAAAGCACGCGCCCCGGCCCGTGCAAATCCAGCAATTCTTCGAGCAATGTTGATCGCGCCTCGGCATTGCCCTTGCCTAATTCGGCCAACCGCTGCTCCAAGTCGCGGTCATGCGATAGCAGCGTGCGAAGCAATTTCACTTCCTTCGTCGCAAGTGACTTCCCACTCAAAAGCCTTCCGGCAACTTCCGCAGTCGATTTGTAATGTTCCGACTCAGCCCGGAACGTGGCAAGGTCGCTATATCGATCCGGGTCCAGCAACCGTAACCGGGCAAAGTGACTTTCCACCCCAAGCTGTTCTGGCGTGGCAGTTAGAAGCAACAGCCCTTCGGAGTTGCGGCTGATTTCTTCCACAACCTGATACTCACGGCTCGGCGTTTCCGGTGACCATTCAAGGTGATGCGCCTCATCCACAACAAGAATGTCCCAACCTGCGGCGATGGCATGCGCCGCCTGTCGCGGCTCGCGCGCGAGAAAATCGATGCTGGTCAAAACGAACTGATCATCCAGGAACGGATTTGCCCCGGGCTCCCCCGCTTCGATGGCCGCGCAACGTTCAGCATCAAAAATATTCAGCCACACGTTGAACCGACGGAGCATTTCCACGAACCATTGATGCACGAGCGACTCCGGCACAAGCACGAGGATGCGATTGGCTCGGCCGCTCAACAGCAGCCGATGCAAGATGAGACAAGCCTCGATCGTTTTTCCAAGCCCGACTTCATCCGAGAGCATCACCCGCGGCGCGTGCCGACTGGTCACTTCATGCGCGATATAAAGCTGATGGGGTATAAGATCGATCCTGCCACCGACAAAACCGCGCACTGCCGATTTCCGCGCCTGATGCGAAAACTCCAAAGTGCGACGCCGCAGATCAAACGCTGACGACTCTTCAAAACTGCCTTTGAACAAACGCTCCTGTGGCCCCTTCAAACTGATTCGATCGCTGAGCTCTGCTTCGGGCAGTCGCAGGTTATTGCCGACATAAATCAGCAGACCTCGTTGCTCGATCACTTCCTCGATCTGAATTTCTTTATCATCGCTGGTTTTGACTTTGTCACCGACCCGGAAGCGCACACGTTTCAGCGGCGCGTTCTCGGCAACATAGGTGCGGGTTTCCGTGGCGGCGGCAAACTCAATCTTCACCCGACCGCCTCCCGTTTGCACGATCGTGCCTAAACCAAGTTCTGGCTCCGATTCGCTGCTCCACCGCTGACCTATTTGAAATAAATCCATGAAAACTGGGTCGGGATACTTATCACAATCTGACTTGGCGGCAACCGCCACTTTACGGGGGGTCCGCGTCCTACCGTGTGAAGGTAGTGTTCTGCGGCTGAGCTAAGAACGCCCAAATATTCTAAAACTTTGAGTTCAATTTCGCAGTCGACTATTACAACTGCCCGAGAACTTCAGCACATCAGCTGCGGAAAATGCCGACTGAAGATTTTATTGAATCTAGCCTGCCAACCGCCTTTCGCGGGGTTCTGCATGTACCTATGGATCCGTTGCAAATCACGTTGGCTAAGCTCTAGTTCTTTCGTCCTTTTATTGACGCGCAGTTGAAGTCCCACAAGGAAATGTTGGAATCCTCCGTTAGCCTCTGATAGCGGATTCTGCTGCATGAGAAGCTCAAACTCTCTTTGATTGAGCTTGATTGTGACATCCTTGAGACCAAATCCTGCTTTCATCGCAGCCTTGATTCCGAGAGACTCCCGCAAGAGTTTTACCCCTTTCCCTAATGGCGGCAGCTTAGCTTTTACTCCCGTGGAGGTAAATGAAATCGAACCACCTGAGATGATTACACCTACGGCCAATAAGAAACCAACCCCGCCTACAATCAACTCCATGGGACTGTTGCGCTGGATGTTTTCTATTTCAAAAAAATGGCGACTCTTCGTTGTATCGAAGTACTTATTAAGTTGCCCAGGAGAGAATCGACAGATTGAAGATCGGTAACGGTTTACTTCGGCAATACTGGGAACGCGCTTACTTTTACTGTCGCCCGCGGGGATTACATCCCTAAGTGCAAGAGTAACAGCTCGGAAAAGGTATAGAAAATCAGCCAACTCCGTTGGGTTTAATCCCCGTTGATCGTCCTCAATCGTCAATGTCAAAGCATCCATACCATTTGCCTTATCGCCGCCGTGTTAAACCACCATCTTGATCAGGTGACACTAGCGACCTTGCCAGTCTCACATATTCACGGTCAATATCAAAGCCAATGAAGGTCTGTATACCGCATTCTTTGGCTGCTACAGCTGAATGACCGATACCCAGAAATGGATCGAGCATTACGAGGCCACGCTTTGTTCCATGAACACGGATGCAATTGGTCGCGAGTTCAACCGGGAATGTTGCAGGATGGGGCCTTTGTTTGGACCGACTAACGATTGTCTTATAAGGTATAAACCAGTTGTTGCCTCTACATCGCAGATCTTTTCCGCTGGTATGTGCCCATCGTTTTATATTTGATTTATCGGCATAGGGGACGCCCAGACTTAGACGATCTAGTGGGGTATTCCCTTGCTTGGTCAGATGAAATATATATTCGTGGCAATCGTTGACATATCGCTTTGAATGGAGCGGTTTAAAATGCCCAGCTGAAACTTGCTTGCCAGCTTTAGTTTCGATAGTAATCGATTTGATCCAATGGAAAGTGTTTTGAAGAACAAATGCTAATGGTTCGGTTTTTAGCGCAACAACGAGTTCATGCGGAACCAGGGGGTTTGACGGGCACGCGCCTAGATTAAGAAAAAACGAACCATTGTCCTTGAGCACGCGCTTCACCTGAGTTGCCCACTCACAGCACCATTTTAAATAGTCTTCTCGACTCTTTCGATCTTCGTATTTCCGGTATTTGATGCCTAAATTGTACGGCGGTGATGTCACCACGAGGTCAACAGACGCGTCAGCAATCTCTTTCATGACTTTGACGAAGTCCATAACCTCAAGCGAAAATTGCGTTTCAGATCTATTCATTTACGAAATATTCAGACGAGTGGGAATAACTACCTAACTTCCGAATTGCCATACACAGTTTGCTTGTGGAAGGGGCTTTCGCCAAGTGCGAACGTGAAACACTTCATAAAAACTCCGGAGTTTCCTCTGGTGTAAAGAACCGTTCCACGTGTTATCGTTGACTCCGTATATGCAACTTGACGAGACGCAAAAACAAAAGGTAACGCAGTGGATCAATGAGGGCCTGAAACTCTCCGACATCCAAAAGCGACTTGAGAAAGAACTCGGCCTGCGCATGACCTATCTCGAAGTGCGAATGTTAGTCGATGATTTAAAACTGAAGCCGAAAGATCCCGAACCGCCGGCTGAACCGAAACAACCCGAGCAACCGGTCGCACCTGAATTGCCCGCAGAACCCGGCCTGCCCGGCAATGTCAAAGTCGTCGTAGATCAAATCGCGCGTGCCAACGCTCTCGTCAGCGGCAAAGTGACTTTCAGCGATGGCAAAACCGCCGAATGGTTCCTCGACCAAACCGGCCGTCTCGGAATCGTGCCGCCCGAAAAAGGCTACAAGCCGTTAGAAGTAGATTTGCAGGCATTCAACATCGAGTTGCAAACCGAGTTCCAGAAGCTCGGCCTCGGTTAGCCAACCGAAGCGACCGTCAGCTCGACGATTTTCCGAAGCGGCGTTGACGGCCGGAACCCTGTTACTTCAGCAAGCCTGTCGATGACCGGCTTGCGTCGAAGCATGTCCTCGAATCCCGGCGCATAGGCCTGTTCATAAGGCACAAATTCGACGGCCGATTTTGAATTGGTAATCTCAATAACGAGCTTTGCCAATTCGACAATGCTGACCTCTTCAGGATTGCCGACATTGAACACGTTGTTGCGCGAAGCTGGCGTGCTCTGCAAACGCACCAACGCCTCGACCGTGTCCGAGACAAAACAAAAACATCGCGTCTGCCTCCCATCACCATAAACGCGCAATGGTTCACCCCGTCTCGCTGACGCAATAAACCTCGGCAACACCATTCCGTATTGCCCCGTCTGTCGCGGTCCAACGGTATTGAACAGTCGGGCAACTACCACGGGCACCTCACGCTCGCGCGCAAACGCCAGCGCGAGAAATTCGTCCATCAACTTCGAACACGCATAGCTCCAGCGCGAAAATTTCGGCGGCCCAATCAGCAAGTCGTCATCTTCCGAGAACGCCGGCTTCGTGCTCTTCCCATAAACCTCGGATGTCGACGCCAACAGCACCGGAACGCGATGTTCCGCCACGGCATGCAGGATGACTTCAGTCTCATGCACATTGGTTTCAATCGAGCGCACGCACGATTGAATCACCAGTTCCACACCAACTGCCGCAGCGAGGTGATAAACGCTTTCGCACTGCGCAATGAGGTTGTTCAGTTCTTTGTATTCAGAAACTTTGGCGCGTATGAACGTGAGCCCGGGATTGTTCTTTTGCGCCGCGAGATTCTCAATTCGCCCTGTCGATAAATCATCGATGACGACCACGTCCTTACCGTCTCGCAGCAAACGTTCGGTCAAATGCGAGCCGATAAAACCAGCGCCACCTGTGACGAGAACTTTCGGTTTTGCGCTCATTGCTTCGGTAAGGATGGAAACGCGTTGGCAACGCCTTGCGCCAGTTTTTGTCGATATTCCGGTGTGTTGATCAACGTCGCTTCGTGCCGATTGGAAAGATACCCGCCTTCAATCAAAACCGCCGGTCGCCGTTGTGTCCGCAAAACCGCCATGAACCGCGCCCGTCGCACACCGCGATCCGCCGTCGTTAGCGCGCTCATCAAGGAGCGATGCAGTCGCATCGCCCACGTAAAATTGTCGCGATCAAACCCGTTGTTCGGCCAATTGTAATACGGGTCATCGACATAGCCGCGCGTCAAATTCGAAGGCATCGCAAACGGCGTCATACAGTAGGTCTCAACGCCCGACTCCGCTCCGCCTGTTCCGCCGGCATTGAAGTGCAAACTTAAAAACAAATCCGCCTTCACACGATCAGCGACAGCAACGCGATCGTGCAGTGGGATATCCACGTCTTGGGTGCGCGTCAGGTAAACTGTCCACCCGTTGCTCGCGAGCAACGTCCGCAATCGCAATGCCCAATCCAACGTGAAATCCTTTTCGAATTTGTTGCCAACGATGCTCTTCGTCCCGCGCTGGTCACCGCCGTGCCCCGGGTCGATGACAATAACTCGGCCGCGTATCGTCGGAGCCCTTTGTTGGATCAAAGGCAAAAAGCTTTTCTGAATATCGAGACCGTTCACCGCGATTTCATGCGCCACAATCTGCGGCGCAAACCCGAGCAGAAAACTTAGCCCGTTCCATTTGGCGAACTGACTGCCAACGGAAAATTCCAGACGACCACTCGGCGCAATCAGTTCCAATTTCGGCTGAGCGCCACCCCACACAAGATGCAACTGCCCTACCCTGTTGGAGAGCGCCCATCGTTCAATCCCGACCCATCCACGAATCGGTTCCGGTTCGCGTGGTTGAGGTGCAACTATCGGCGGTTTGACGATTGCCAGCGGAGGATTCGTCCGCGGTTTCGCAACCGGCATAACCGGCGGGACTGGTTGAGCAGGTTTTGCCAGCGGAGAAGCCATTGGAGTTGCGGACGACGAAGGCACCGTAGTGACACCCGTGCCCACATTCGAGCTCGTACAACCGACAACCAATAGCGTCGTCGTCAGTGCTAAAGCGGCTCGAACTCGGACGAGAATCTCACGTTCCATGGACGGGCAATTTGCGCAAACAAAAACAAAAGTGAAGCTAAACAGATTGTGACCCAACGTTAGCCGAGATACGGAATCGTCAGTGGACCTTGCGGCAGCACTGCGACTCGCGCTTCAGGCCCGAGTTCCGCCAGTTTTTGCCGTACAGTCTCGGCAATGTCATGGCACGGGGTCAGGAACACGCGACGAACCATGTCGTCCGGCAGCGAACTGTGCAGGAGCACATTCGCACGACGTTGGATCAGCGCCTGAATCTGCGCCTGCCACTGTTCAGGCCGGACAAACCCAGGCATGCTCAACATCGTCAAGATTTCTTCAGGACTTTTCGCACTGAGCAGAAGTTTTTCCAAATGGCTATTCGCCGGAATACCTTCGCAACATTCACAGGCCAAAATCATCGTGCCGCCCTGTTCGATAATTCGAGCAGCCGCGCTCATGCCTTTGACGCCCTGGTAAAAATTCTGGTCGAGCGGGTAACCGCTATTTGTGGTGAGAACAATTTCAAAAGGCGCTTTGACCTTTTGCATCGCTGATTTACGCACGAATTCGAAACCAACTTTGTGCGCCTGCAACATATCGCCCGCAAAAACGCCTGTGATGCCGCGGTCGTCATTTAGGGTAACGTTGAGAAGAAAACTTGGGCCGATGCGCAACGCGATGTCGCGCAGTTCTTCCCATAACGGATTGCCGTCAGTGATGCCAAAGGTCGCTTTGGGGTCGCCAATATTTTTAGCTCCGTGATTGCTCATCACGGTTTCCAGCCCAGCGCAACCAGGCATGATGCCTTTGATGCCGCCGCTGAACCCGGCGAAGAAATGCGGCTCGATGAAGCCTGTGATAATCCGAACATCGGCCTGCGCTAGCGTGCGATTCAACAAAGCGGGCGTGCCGTCCCGGGTCGTGCCGAACTGCACGAGAGCATCGGGATTTTCAGGCTCGTGGTTGATGACTCGGTAGTTGCGAACAACATCAGCGGTCAGCAGCTTTTGCAACTCCTCGCGTGTATTCGGACGATGCGTACCAAGTTGGTTC
>JAQGOW010000591.1 GCA_028293405.1 Verrucomicrobiales bacterium | reverse complement strand
ATTCGCCGAGCTGACTGCCGTAGCCATAACCTGTCTCGGTAAAGAAATGCTGGAGCTGCGGCGCTTTCGTCATCAAAGCCTGAATCCTCTCCATTGAATCAGTGCTGTTCTTGGCGGCGACAAGGTTTGGATGCTCTTCTGCAAGCGCACCGTATTCGTCAGGAGTAACGAGGCGTTTGCTGCGCATCAGGTTGTAATGAAGAAATGAACAATCGGAAAATCGCCCGCAGGTTTCCTTGAAAAATGTTTTCAATTCGCCGTCGCTGAGCGCTCCCCAACTTGGCAGCGAGATTTGAAAATCCCGGACACCCATTTCTCGCGCCCGCTCAATCCGTTCGATGATCGTGGGCAAGGAAAGACTAATGACGCCTACCATCCCGCGCGCATTGGCTTGGGCTGTCTCTTCGCGAAAGACGCGTACGATTCGATCAAATTGTTTGTCGGTAATGCCGTAGCCTTCTCCAGCCGTGCCAAAGAGATAAATGTTTCGAGTGAGGTCGGTGAGGAGATGGCGGATTTCGCGCCGACAAATTTCTTCCGCGACAGATCCATCCGCATTCCACGGAATGCAGCAGGCGGCAAGAATGCAGGCTGGATAGCGCTTCGGGGTCATGAATACTCAACTGGCTTTCAGCGACGGAACGATGACGCTTTTGGCTGATTGCCACGCAGCCGAAGTGGCGAGCGCCTCATTCGCTTTCTCCAGCGGAAACCGATGCGAAACCATTTCGGCGAAAGGAAACTGCTTTTGTGTGGCGCGAAGAAATTCAATCGCCATTTTCATGTGGCGCGGTTCGCTGGCCCAGGAGCCGATGACCTGGAGCTGTTTGCGTGTGACGACGTGAGGGTTCCATGCGGTGGTTCCCGCGTCGCAATAATGGCCAAGGATCAGATACTTTCCACCGTCGCGACACATTTCCATACCTTCCACCACGGCTGCTGGCGCGCCGACACATTCGAGAACAACATCAGCTCCGTAGCCGCGCGTGAGTTCGCGAATCTTTGCAATGCGTTCATCCGGCGTGCGAACCTGGTCGATGTCGATGACACAATCGGCTCCAAATCGCTTTGCCATTTCCAGACGATGCTTGGGCGCGCCAAGCACGATCACTTGCGACGCCCCGGCGGTTTTTGCGCAAGCCAGGGCTGCGATTCCAACCGGTCCCGCGCCTTGCACGACCACAATGTCACGATGTCCTATGCCGGTGCGTTCGATTCCGTGCAACGCCGTGTTCAGCGCACAGCCCGCGCCGATCACCGATTCGGTGGGCAAATCATCCGGCAATTTGAATACGTTCGTGCGCGGGTTGAGATAATGCAGTTCCGCGTAGCCGCCGAGAAAATGCGGAGCTTGATCGCATTGAAGCGTGATGCCATATGCGCGCCGGTTCGTGCAGCGCGTCGGAATGCGTTTCTCGGCGCAATAGAAACAAACGCCACAACTGGTGCCAGGAGTCCACGTGACGCGGTCCCCCACGCGCAATGGTTCCCCCGACCAATCTTTTTCTACGCCGTCACCGAGTTGTTCGATGCGCCCGACGGTCTCGTGCCCGAGAATGACGGGAAGCTTGATCGGCAATTCACCTTTCCACAGGTGAACGTCTGTGCCGCAAATGCCGGCCATTTCCGTGCGCACTAGCATCGCGCCCGGCTCCGGTTTCGCTGGAACCGAAAACGTTCGCAACACCAATGGCGCTTTGAATTGTTCGAGAACAGAAGCTTTCGCGGTGGCCATAAAAATATGGGTCGTCTTAATCCTGTTTTAAAATGGTTGAAGACACTGGCGTCGCACCTTTTCCGTGCAGGTGTTTCCCAATTTCTAATGCTTGAACAAACGCTCCAGCTCCTTTAAATCGGACTTCGACGACGCCGTTGCTGGGGGCGATGTTTTTGAAAACGAGATCGACCGCTTGGTTCGGCGCTCCCGCTGTCGCGGTGACATCAAATTTTTCGACAACGCTTTTCCCGTTAAGCAAAATATCAAAGCAGTTTTGATGCGTATCCTTGCCACGCGTATTCGCAAACAAGAGGCGAACGTCATATTTTCCAGGACCGACCGTGAGGTTGACCCAGAAATCGCGGCCATGCAGTCCGTAGCGATACAATTCTGGATCATGTGTGCCGATGACTGTTTCGGAGGCGTTTGTCCACCAGCTTGCGGGCATCGTGTCCCGTCCATGGCCAACGCGTGTTATAACTTCCGTTGCCGGCCTCCAGAATTCCCCATGACTGTCTCGATAATCCCGTCGGTCGGTGTAACCGAAAATCATGCGCTGCGATCCGATGGGTCCTGTGCCTGTGGGAAAATGATGAGATCCTTCCTCTGCGGAAAATTGCGCTCCGCTCACGTAAATTTGATCACCTTGCGAATAGGGATTGTGCGAGCCCAGCGAGACAATTCTCAATGTGTGCTCGCCGTTCTTGAGCCCATTTTTGTAATAAAGAATTTGTTCCGTGCGTGGAGATGGATTCCAAAAGTCGATGGGCACAACTTGTTTTTCACCGTCGACAAAGACTTCAGCCTGTCCGCCGAATTGGTCGGCGCAACCAACTAAACGAATTTGGTTGCCGCGAAATTTTGCGGCTACGGCCGCATCTTTTGCACTGGCGTAAAAAGTAAAGTCGTCTCTGCGCTGCTCCCATTTGCCTTCGTAATTGAGAGCAGCGGCGGGAACAACCTTTTGAGAATCATTTCCGGTGACAACGATTTCTTTCGCTCCGTCATGCCGAATTTGAACGATGGCATCGCCATTGGATAATTTTTTTACCGTGAAACCATTTTTCCTCAAATCACGTCGCGAACGAAGCTCCTTTCCGTCAGCCGTTATTTTCTTCGGAGCAAATGAAATTCGAAGAACGTCGATCGTCTCCGGCGGCGCGTCAAAAGTGGAATAAATGATTTTGCCTTTGCCGTAGATGATGGAATTCACAACCGCACTTGAACGCACGAGATGGTTTTCGCGATTTGCGCCGAGTTCTTCCGGCAGCCAACCAATGGCCGAAAGCACCCAGCGCAATGGCCATGGATGAGCGATGTTCAACCAGTTGCCATTGACGATGACTCCGCCATCAATGTTGTCCTCGGTGACGCCGGATTCGTGTGCATCGTAGGTTTGCAAAATCAACTGGCGATAGCCCAGTTCTCGCAACCACGCATCATCGGCTTCAACGCCAAGTTGCGCCATGACGGCTCCGTCCATCAGCGGCGCATACCAAAGCGAACGTCCGCAACAACTGCTCGATTCCGGATAGGCCCATGCGCCGCTGTAAACATCGCCCCTCGAGCCGGGACTGGTGCTGCTGCGCATCAAAAATTCGGTGAGGATATTGCGGGAGTCATTGCGCCAGTTTGGAAAATGTTTTTTGTTGGTGATTAAATAAGACGCGACGTCCGCGGTGGTTGAGCAATTCTGAACCGGATTCGGCCAATCCCAAAAGTAGTAGCCCCATGTGTCATTCGTGGTCCACCGGGGCAAAAGCCTTTTGTTGAGATAACGAACTCCAGCATCACGGGCTGTGATGATGTTTCCGTTTTTCCCCGTGTGACCAATGCGAATGAGTTCATCCAAAAACGTCAGGATCATTGTGATGCCGCCGGTTTGCTTGTTCACGCCCCGCCATTTCACATCCTCCGGATTGGCATAGCGCGGCCACGGATCGGCGTTTGGATTCAGATTGCATTTTTCGGCGAACAAATCACCCCAATGTTTGACTGCTTCGAGCCAGCGTTCATTTCCGCAGACTTGATAGGCGCGCAGCAGCCCTCTTCCCATGTCCGCGCAAATATCGAGTTGAATCATTCCATGCGGATCGGCATCACCGTAAGGTTTGCCTTTGACTGGCACACTGATGGGGAATTTCGGCCATGCATGATCGGCCAGCGTCAGCGCGTGATCGAGCAAGTAGTCACCCATATAAGTGAGATGCGCGATCGCAGCGGGATCACCGGAATATCGGTAGTAATCCACCATGCCGTTGAGCACACTGGTCGATCGCTGGCCCAAATCGCCATTCATCCAGTCGCCCGGATTTTGAGGACTGATCATGCCGTTAGTGGAAATCTTCCATTTGCTCGTGAACAGATAATCGGGATACGCCGCAATGGCGTTGTTGGTTGTCGTCCACGGATAACGCTTCAACGTTTCCGCTGCGATGCGAACGCGAAAGTCACATTGCCCGTTCAATCCGCGATACCACGGGGCGATGACTCCGCGTTCGTCCAACACTGCGTCGTGGGCGTAGTAATGTTTTTGGTTAACGGCTGATCGAGCGGAAAGGTCCGACCATGCCAGAAGAACCAAAATAGCAAAAAAGATGGGCCTGCCTTTCGACACTGCGCCATTTTCGCTTTTATTTTTATTCATAAGTAGAAGACATCAAAAGGCAGCCGCTTGTGTTTCAGCTTTCGAGGCTCACCGGGTTTGTTAATTTGCCGATCTTCTCGATTTCAATCGTCACCGTGTCGCCAGGTTTTAACCAGCGCGGCGGTTTTTGTCCCATGCCGACGCCGTGCGGCGTGCCCGTTAGGATGACTGTGCCGGGTAACAATGTCGTGCTCGCGCTCAGAAATTCGATGATCGCGGGCACATCAAAAATCATGTCGTTCGTGTTCCAGTCCTGGACGGTTTCGCCGTTTAGAACGGTTTTGATGGCCAAGCTATTTGGATACGGAATTTCATCGGCAGTCACAAGGCACGGCCCTAAAGGAGCGAATGTGTCGAAAAATTTTCCCCGGCACCATTGCCCGCCGCCGCGCTTAATTTGCCAATCGCGCGCGCTGACGTCGTTGGCGCACATATATCCGAGGACATTTTTCAATGCGTCGTTGCGGCTGACGTTCTTGCATTTTTTGCCGATGACAACGGCGAGTTCACATTCGTAATCCACCTCGTCACTTTTCATGAACGTTGGGATTTGGATCGGGTCGTCGGGATTCTGAACGGTGTTCAGTCCTTTGGCGAAGAGCACGGGATACTCGGGGATTTTTGCGCCGCTTTCTTCCGCGTGTTTTTTGTAATTGAGGCCGATGCCCAAAATGGCGATGGGCGCAAGCGGTGCGAGGAGTTTCGCGACTTGCGCAGGTTCAGTGGTGATCTCGGGTTTGTCGAAAATATCACCGCGAAGTTTGAATACTTTTCCTGCGGCGTCGAGCGCGCCGAATTCGATTTGTTTGGATGGAGTTTCGTAACGAACGATTTTCATAGTTTTATTAAAATGATTTGGACGACGTCCTGCCGGTGAGTGTTTGGAAAACTTTTTCTGCCATAAGACCTGCGCCTTCTGGATTCGGGTGCACGCCGTCGGGAAAAAGTGCGCTTTTAGTGTCTAGCGCGGCGTAAAGATCAATCAGCTGCAGATGATTGCGACGGGCAATCTCGTTGATCTTTGGGGTGACTTCCTCGGTCAAGATTTTGTCCGTGTCGTATTCTTTGCCGCGGTCACGAAATAATGGAGTCGGACGGATTAAATAAATGCGCGGCTTTGTTTCGAGTGCCTCAAAATTGCGGATGAGATCGAGATAATCGGCGATGAATTTATTTTTGTGGGCAGGCCAGCTTTTGGCATTGGTATCGTTCGTGCCGAGCTCAATGACGACAACGTTTGGCTTAAACGATAGAACTTCACGAAAAGCCGGTTGGTCGTTGTATGGACGCGTTCCGTTTTTGAGAGCGGTGGCTCCGTTGACGCCGAAGTTTCGTACCTGCCACCTGTCGCCAAGCCGAACAGCCAACTGCGCAGGGTAACTGTTGCGGTCTGGGTCTTTGATACCATGACCGAATGTAATGCTGTCGCCGACGCACGCAACGCGGATGGGCGTTTGAAAATCAGATTCCCGTATGGTGGTTTTGTTTGGAGTCTGACAAGCGGTGAGCGCACTCATTGCCAGAACGACCGCTAGCCATGATTTAAATACGTTAATTCTTTTCATTGGAGTATCGATCCACTCGAACCTGCGCGGTGATGGCGTGGGCCAGCATCCGTTCCACCTGGCATTGCCGGTCTGTGACTGCGCCGACTTCCCGACTGGCAGCGGGTGTCATGCGTTGGTAAGTGCAGGTCTTCAAAAATTTTCCCACCCACACACCTCCGGTGTAGCGCGCCGCGCGACTGGTAGGCAAAATGTGATTGGTGCCTATGGATTTATCTCCATAAGCCACGGTTGTTTCTTCACCGATGAACAACGAACCATAATTCGTCAGATTTTCTGTGTAATAAGGAGTGTCTTCAACGTGAAGTTCCAAATGCTCCGGCGCATAATTATCGCTGAGTTCGACTGCTTCAGCGGGACTGTCGGCAACATATACGATGCCATTATCGCGCCACGAGAGAGCGGCGATGTCGCGCGTCGGCAGAACCGCTAATTGTTTTTCCACTTCTTGAATCGTTGCCCGGGCAAACGCTTCGCCGAGACAAATCAGAATCAAGCCGCTGTTCGGATCGTGTTCGGCCTGGCCGAGCAAGTCGCAAGCGACCAAAGCCGGATCGGCTGAATCATCGGCAATGATTCCAATTTCCGTGGGGCCGGCCAGTAAATCGATGCCGCAACGTCCGAATAATTGTCGTTTTGCTTCAGCAACAAATTTGTTTCCCGCACCACAAAGAATATCCACTGGTTTTACGTCGCCCAAACCAAACGCCATCATGGCAACTGCCGGCACACCTCCGACAACGAAAATTCTATCCGCGCCAGCTTTCTTAATCGCGTTGATTGTCGCGGGAAAAAAGCCCTCACCTTTAACAGGCGGCGTGCACGCCGAAATGGTTTTAACGCCGGCGACTCGCGCCGGGATGATGCTCATCTGTGCGGAGCCGAACATCGGGTAGCGACCGCCGGGAATATAACTGCCGACCGCGTTGACGGGAATGTGCTTGTGGCCAAGCAAAACTCCGGGACGAATTTCGACCTCGAGAGGCAGCAATGTTTTCAGTTGCGCCTGGGCGAAGCGCCGGACGTTGCCCTGGCAATAATCGGTGTCCTCGATCAATTGGCGCGGCAGTGTTGCGATTGTCTTTTGAATCTGGGATTCGGAAAGCTCAAAACTGGCCGGACTCCAATCATCGAATTTCACGCTGTACTTTCGCACAGCGTCCATCCCGTTTTTCTCAAGGTCGGACAACATCTCCGAAACGATGTGGGCCGTTTCGGGATCCTTTTCAAACAATCGATGGCCTCCGTTCTTGATAATCGTCATAGGTATTCAGGGAAGCGTAGAGGTGAAAAATCGCAGCCAGTTGCCGAAAAAGATAGCGTCGATGTCGGTCGCGCTATAACCACGGCCGGCCAAGGTGTTTTCGAGTTTATGTAAATCGGTGATCGTATTGAGATCGCCGGGTGCTTGTTCCGTTCCAAACCCACCATCCAGATCGCTACCGATAGCACAATGCCTCGTGTTGCCGGCGAGTTGGCAGATGTGATCGATGTGATTTGCCGCATCCTGGATTTTTACAAGGCGCGGGTCCGTCTCGCCTCTCTTCCAACCGGGATAAAGCATCCAGGCGTCGAACGCAGTTCCGATGATGGCATCTCGCGAAAGAAGTTTTTTAATCTGTTCATCGTTAAGCTGCCGTTCCCCCGGCACCAACGCACGGCAGTTGTGGTGACTCGCCATCATCGGACCGTCGTAAACATCTAACGCGTGAGCGAACGATTCGTCCGAGAGATGCGTAACGTCGAGGACCATGCCGATGCGCTGGAATTCTTTCAGCAAGCGAACACCAGCTTCGCTGAGTGGCCCGTCCGT
>JAQGOW010000578.1 GCA_028293405.1 Verrucomicrobiales bacterium | reverse complement strand
CAAAGTCATGCCGTAAGATAGTGAGTTCGTGAGAAACGGGAAGTGAGGATCGTGGGACCGGCTGGAGCTTGAACTCCAACCTGTGTTATTTTCTTGCACCGACATGCGCTTGGTTACTGAATGCTTTGAAGCTATGAACCGGAAAACTTTTGTTGCGCTGGTGTTTTGTGCCCTGATGCAACCGGCGTTGTTTGCCGAAAATTGGCCACAATGGCGCGGTCCGTTTTTGAATGGCTCAACGACGGAGCAAAAGCTGCCGGATACCTGGACGACCACGGAGAATGTTTTGTGGGCGACGCCAATGCCGGGGCCGAGTCACGCGACTCCGGCGGTCTGGGGGAATAATGTTTTTGTGACGAGTCCGGATGCGGACAAAAACTTGTGGGTGCTTTGCGTCAATCGCAAGGACGGCAAGGTGCGTTGGATACAGCAGGTCGGGACGGGCGACAAAACGATTGGACGTAATAATATGGCGTCGCCGTCGCCGGTGACTGATGGAAAAACGGTTTGGGTAATGTTCGGGACAGGCGATCTCGCGGCTTACGATTTTTCAGGCAAGCAACTTTGGGCGCGCAATATTTGTAAGGAGAGCGGGAAATTTTCGATCATGTGGATCTACGGGAGCAGTCCGTTGCTCTACAAGGACCGGCTTTATATTGAAGTGCTGCAGCAAAATCCGGTGCCGTCGGGATATTCGCACGTGCTAGATGGCAAGCCGACGAGGGAGTCGTTCTTATTGTGTGTTGATCCAAAGACGGGCAAGGACATTTGGAAACATGTTCGGCCCTCGGACGCCATCGGTGAATCGCAAGAAGCGTATTCGACGCCGATACCGAGCGAAGTCCACGGCAAGACGGAGATTGTGTTGGTTGGTGCTGATTATGTGACTGGCCACGACGCGAAAGACGGCACGGAATTGTGGCGCGGCGGTGGGTTGAATAATTCGCAGCGTCGGCGTGACTTTCGGCTTGTGCCGAGCGCGTTGCTCGCAAAAGGTCTCGTGATCGTCAGTGGACCCAAACGTATGCCGGTGCTCGCATATAAAGATGGCGGCAAAGGTGACATCACGCAGAGCGGGCTGGCATGGACTTACAAAGATTATCCAACGGATTGTGTCACGCCGCTTTTGTATCAAGACAAAATTTTCGTCCTCGATGGCGATAAGCAGATGATGAGTTGTCTCGAGCCGGAGAGCGGCAAGGTTTTGTGGCAACAGAGTCTGGGCGTTCGACATGTGTTCCGCGCGTCACCGACCGGTGCGGACGGCAAGTTGTATTGTTTTAGTGAGCACGCGACTGCCGTGGTGATGGATGCCAAAGACGGTCACGTGATTTCCAAAGCGGTGATGGAACAAGGCGCGGAATCGACGCACGCAACGATCGCGGCCTCGCAAGGTTGCTTGTTCATTCGCGGAGCAAAGAATCTGTATTGTATCGGAAAAAAATAATGGTCTTACCTTACAAAATCGCAACGTTGCTTTATTGCTTCAACGATCGCGACGACGTCTTGCTGCTGCATCGCGCGCAGAATCCGAACAAGGATTTGTGGAGTCCGTGCGGCGGGAAATTGCACACCGACGAAGGTGAGTCGCCGCATGCGTGCGCATGTCGCGAGGCCGAAGAGGAAATGGGGCTCAAGTTGCAACCGCGCGATTTGCACCTGACCGGAATCATTACCGAGCAGGCGTATGAAAAGGACACGCATTGGTTGTTGTTTTTATTTGAGGTGAAGCCGCGCTTGCGCGAAGTGCCGCCACCAATTCGCGAAGGCACGTTTGCGTTTATCCCGATTAATCAGCTTTCCAAAGTTCCGTTGCCGAAGACGGATATCGAACAAATCTGGCCGTTGTTCTGGCGGCATCGCGGCGGATTTTTTGCAGCGCACTGCCGGGTTTTGCCGAATGGTGAAAACGAGTGGACGATCGAGGAAGAAAATTCGCAACCGCGCAGTTTGATGGATTAAGCCGCATGGAACCGCCGATTATTGATCTGCAAAGCGACCATTATTTCATGGGCGAAGCGATGCGCCAGGCGATGCGCGCGTACGAGGCCGAGGAAGTGCCGGTGGGCGCGGTGATCGTTCGCGCCGGTCGCGTAATCGCGCGGGCCTTCAACCAGGTTGAGTTGCTCAAAGACGCCACGGCGCATGCGGAGATGCTGGCGATCACGCAAGCGGAGGAATTGGTTGGTGACTGGCGGTTGAACGATTGCACGATTTACGTCACTAAAGAACCGTGTCCGATGTGTGCAGGTGCTTTGGTGCATGCGCGGTTGGGGCGGGTTGTCTTCGGTGTTCGCGATCCGAAAGCCGGAGCGGCTGGCAGCGCGATGAATCTTCTGCAATTCCCCACGCTCAATCACAAGTGTGATATCACGCCCGCAGTGCGCGAGGCGGAGTGTCGCACGATGTTGCAGAATTTTTTCCTGGAACAGCGCGAGAAGCCTAAAGCACCGAAGGACGGTTCAACGCTGGCCGAATAACATTCAGCGAAACAGCAGATTGCCAATCTGCGCAACGCGTTGCGTGCAACTTTGGTGTGACATCCACGAAACGACTGCTGTAACATCGAAACGAATTTCAACGTCCAAAACTCGTATGAACCGATTTCCTGACTACTCTCGCCGCCATTTTCTCGCGACATCTTCGCTCGCTGTCGCTGGCGCATTTTCGTCTAACTCCCTTTTTGCTAAAAACGTCAAAACCAAAGGCGGTCCCGTTGATTCGTTTACGCGTAACAGCGACACCCTCAAGGTTGGTTTGATCGGCTGCGGCGGACGCGGCACGGGCGCGGCGGCGCAAGCATTGAATGCCGATCCGAACGTCGTGCTGGTGGCGATGGCGGACGCATTTCAGGACCAACTTGATCCGAGTCTTAGTAACCTAAAAGCGCAGTTCGGCGCGCGCGCGGACGTTGATCCGGAACATCGGTTTGTTGGATTTGATGCATATAAGAAGGTAATCGATAGCGATGTGGATGTCGTGATCCTCGCGACGCCTCCGGGATTTCGTCCGATGCACCTGGAATATGCGGTGGCGAAGAAGAAACATATTTTCACGGAAAAACCGATGGCGGTCGATGGCCCGGGGATTCGTTCGGTTCTGAAATCGGTTGAGGAGTCCAAGAAAAACAATAAGTGTCTCGTGGCCGGTTTTTGCTGGCGTTATCACTACCCGAAACGCGAGACGTTCAAACAATTGCACGACGGCGCCATTGGCGATATCCGCACCATTTACACGACTTACAACACCAGCCGCGTCGGCAAGGAATCGCAGCCTTGGAATCGTGAGAACACGCCGCGCGTGATGGAGTGGATGATGCGCCGTTGGTATTTTTTCACGTGGCTTTCGGGCGATCACATTGTCGAACAAGCTGTGCATAGCATCGACAAAATGTCATGGGCGATGAATGAAGCGGATCCGATTAGCTGCATCGCCACCGGTGGACGTCAGGTCCGCACGGAACCGAATAACGGCAACATCTACGATCATTTCGCGGTAGTTTACGATTATCCGAATGGCGTGAAAGGTTTTCATTTTTGCCGTCAGCAGGATCGTTGCGATGGGACGGTGCAGGAAGATATCGCGGGAACCAAAGGTATGGCTCATTTGAAAGGTGACCAGCACGTGATCCTCGGCGAGAAAAAATGGAAATACGAAGGGCCTAAGAACGACATGTATCAAACGGAGCACGATGAATTGTTTGCGGCGATTCGTTCGGGCAACGTCATCAATAATGGCGATCGTATGATCAAGAGCACGGCCTTGGCGGTGATGGGTCGTATGGCGGCTTACACCGGCAAAACCATTTCGTGGGAAGATTGCCTCGCATCGAAGGAATCGATTGTGCCGGCGGATATGTCGTGGAACGCGAATGTTGAAGTTCCGAAGGTCGCAATGCCAGGGCATACGCCCTTTATCTAATTTATGAATCGCCGACAATTTATCCAACGGACGGCTGCAACAGTCACACTGGCGGCGGCCGCACCAACGTTATTTGCCCAAGGCAAAAAGCGCGAGATCAAGAAGGCGATCATGTACGCCACTGTCGGCGTTCCGGGGTCGGTGTTGGAAAAGTTTAAAGCGATCAAAGCGGCGGGATTTGCCGGCGTGGAGCCGATGAGTCACATGAATCAGGACGAGGTCCTCAAGGCTCGGGACGAAGCGGGATTACAAACGCCGAGCGTTTGTTGCTCGACCCATTGGAAGGAGAATTTGGGCAGCCCTGATGCGGCGATGCGGCAACGTGGGGTCGATGGCCTGAAACAAACGTTGCAGGATGCAAAGCGTTATGGCGCCACGTCGGTTTTGTTTGTCCCAGCCGTCGTCAGCAAGGAGGTGTCTTACGCCGACGCCTACAAGCGCTCGCAAGAGGAAATCAAGAAAGCGATTCCAATGGCGGAGGATTTGGGTGTGAAAATCGCGCTTGAGAATGTTTGGAATAATTTTCTACTGAGCCCGCTCGAAGCAGCACGGTATGTCGATGAATTCAACAGCAAAGCGGTTGGCTGGCATTTTGATATCGGCAACGTGATGCGAAATGGTTGGCCGGAGCAGTGGATTGAAGTACTTGGGAAACGAATTCAGAAATTGCACATCAAGGAATTCAGCCGTTCTAAAATGAATAGCGAAGGGTTATGGAAAGGGTTCAACGTGAAATTTCTCGAAGGCGAAAATAATTGGCCGAAGGTGATGAAGGCGCTGGATAAGATCGGCTACAATGGCTGGGGCATTGCCGAACAGGGCGGCGGTGATACGCCGGAAGGATTGCAGGATTTGTCGTCGCGAATGGACAAGATTTTCGCGAGCTAAAGCAGTTCCATCTGCGCACCACCGGGCCGCCGGAAAGCGGCGGCGGACAGAACCGGTCTCCGCCCGAGAATTCCAGCTTTGCGGCAGGCGATCTCGAAGGTTTTCTCGATTTGTTCGGCGAAGATTCCGTGACCACTCATGCGCGAGCCGAAGTTTGGATCGTTCAATTTACCATCGCGCATCGCTCGGATACGGTTGAGCACTTTATCTTTTTTGCCGGGCGCGTGGACTTCTAACCATTTTTCGAACAGATCTTTCACGGCATGCGGCAGGCGCACGACGATGTAACCTGCATATTGCGCTCCAGCGTCGGTGGCACGTTCGATTAGTTCCAACATTTCATGGTCGGTTAGGCCGGGAATGGTCGGGCCCATCATCACGCCAACGGGAATGCCTGCTGTCGCGAGTTTTCTAATCGCTTCGATGCGCTGCGCGGGCATGGAAGTGCGCGGTTCCATGACGCGGGCGAGATCGGAATCCAACGTCGTGACTGAAATAAAAACAGCGGCGGCTTGGTCCTTGGCCAAATCCTGCAACAGGTCGATGTCCCGCGTGACTAAGTGGTTCTTGGTGATGATGGAAACGGGGTTGCGAAATTCGGCAAAGACTTTCAAACAACTGCGAGTGATCTCGAGTTTCTTTTCGATCGGCTGATAGCAATCGGTGTTGCCGCTCACGGCGACGACCCGCGGCTTCCAATTCTTCGACATCATTTCTTTGCGCAACAGTTTCGGGGCGTCCTCTTTGACCATGATTTTGCTTTCGAAATCGAGGCCGGCCGAAAAGCCCAAATACTCGTGCGTTGGCCGCGCATAACAATAAATGCAACCGTGCTCGCAACCACGATACGGATTGATCCCGGTGTCGAAACCGACGTCAGGCGAGTCGTTGTGAGTGAGGATTGTTTGCGTTTTGTCTTTGTAGAATTTTGTGCGCGGCGCTGAGCCAAGTGCCGCCACATCTTCTGCCGACAAAGACGCGTCGGCATCGACGTCTGGTTCGAGATGCAGTTCCTCAAAACGGTTGGCGGGGTTAAACGGCGCGCCACGGCCATGAATGGGCGTTACGGTCTGCATCTGCTGCTGCATTAGTATGATAGCTCATGCGTCAACCCCGTGCTGTCAATTGGTCACTTGTGCAGCTTGGGCCAATGTGTTAAAAAACAAGCAACTTAACCAAATAACCCACCCCCGAGCCTGGTTGATTTGTGGGAAAGCATTAACTCTATGCGCACATGGTCTCTCTACGCCCGTGCCCTCGTCTGTACTGCACTGGCAATCTTTGGATCCGCGGCGGCCTTCGGGCAAGCCGCACCTGGCATCACTACTCAACCGCAAAGCTCGACCGTCGCGGCCGGCTCTAACGCGGTGTTTTCAGTCGTCGCGTCAGGGCAGGCGCCGTTGACGTATCAATGGTCCCACGGCGGCGCAAACCTCGTGAGCGGCGGGCACGTCATCGGTGCAACGAATGCGTCGTTGACCTTAGTGGGGACGATGTTTGGCGATAGTGGGTCGTATAAAGTCGTAGTAACGAATCGGCACGGATCAGTGACGAGTGCCAACGCGGTGTTGACGGTTATTTTGCCACCAACTGTCACGGCCCCTGCTAATCAAAAGATATTTCCAAATGGAGCGGCGCGGACATTGGCGATTACGGTGAGTGATCCGCAAAACGCTAACCTGACCGTTTCTGCGAGTTCTTCGAATCCAAGTGTCATCCCGAACGCAAACCTTACGCTGCTCGGCAGTGGAACAAATCGAACGATTACTGTGACTCCAGCGGGAGTTGCCGGATTGAGCACGATTACGGTTTCGGTTCAGAACACGTTCGGGCTGGCGGCGTCGACGAGTTTTGGTGTGAACGTCGGTGCATTTTCGGAAATCGCTTCAGGCATCGCGCCGTTGGCTGATGGGAAGGTGCAGTGGGTTGATTACGATAACGACGGCAAGCTGGATTTATTTATCGATGGCCGGGATCAAAGTTTCACTTTTCACACAGCGCTGTATCGTAATGACGGCAACGGGACGTTTTCGCTCAACACGAACAGTATGCCGGCAGCGGCGGAGTGGGCCGACTTCGATAATGACGGTTTCGTCGATATCCTCACCAGCGGCGGTGTTTTTCATAACAACCACGATGGCACCTTCACGCAACTAGTGAGCATTCCTGACGCTGGCGGTGCGGTGGCGTGGGGTGATTTCAATAACGACGGCAAGTTGGATGTCGCGATGACGTCCTTTAATTCGGGGACGGTTTTGCGCAACAACGGCAACGGGACGTTTACCGACCTTAACGTGCCGCTGACGCACGCGGGATTCAGCACGATTTCGTGGGCCGACTTCAACAATGACGGGCTGCTGGATATCATTCTAGCGGGGAACGTGAACAATGTTTTTCAGACGCATGTTTACCTCAATAACGGCAATGAAACGTTTCAGGAATTGGCGACGTCGTTGCCCGGCATCAGCGGTGCAAATGGGATTGCATGGGGCGATTACAATGGCGACGGCAAAATCGACCTGTTGATTTCCGGGTCATCAGGGAGTTGGCCGGACGGAAAGTCGCAAATCTGGCGCAACGACAGCACGGCTGGATTGCCGTTTTCGTTTAGCAATATTTCCGCACCGATGCCCGGTTTGAACGACAGTGCCACCGCTTGGGGTGATTTTGATAACGACGGTCGGCTGGATTGTTTTGTCGGCGGATTGGCAACAGATGGTTTCAAT
>JAQGOW010000573.1 GCA_028293405.1 Verrucomicrobiales bacterium | reverse complement strand
GATCCATATCTCGGGTATAGTAAAGGATGCGGCCGCAATTCGGGCAGGTGACAATGTCATTGGCCTGCTGACAGGCGAGCACGACCTGCATCGGGAATTTCATGTGGCAACCGCCACAAACACCGTGCTGAATTCCGACAACGACGTTTTCGCCCTTTTGCTTCATCAAACGGCTGTAGCGAGTCAACGTGCTCTCGTCCAAACCCGACGTAAGTTGGTCACGACTCACTTCGAGTTCCGCCAATTCCTTTTTTATATTCTCTTCACGCGCGGCGATATCTTGCAAATTTCGTTCGGACAACTTCTTCGCTTCGTCGGCGTCTTTTTGCGCAGCGGCAACTAGCTTTTGTGCGGCTTCCATCTGCTCCATCAACTCGATCTGTTCATCTTCAAGCTTCACAATGGCTGCTTTGGCGTGATCGATCTCATGGCCAAGAGCCCGATATTCTTCGTTCTTTTTGGTTTGAAATTGTTGCAAGGAGTATTTCTCGATCTGGCCTTTTTTGGCTTCGGCATCGAGCTCGAGCTTTTTGCGGTCCGACTCGATTTGTTTAACCTTCAGTTTGGCGGCATCGAGAGCAGCTTGTGTCCCGGAGGTTCTTCCCAGCAACATGCGGCGCTCTGGATCGAAGCGCGCCAACTCGCTCTTCACGCCAAAAATTTTTCGGTCTCGGTCCTGTAATATGAGAAGTTTTTCGATTTGGTCAGTCATGAGAGTGCCGCTTCTAGTGGAATAGACGGTACCCAGCGCATTCCGGCAAGTCAATGCGGACGATGTGCAAGTTATGCACACGAGCGTTCTTCACGGGTTTTCTGGCCCTTGCCAAAAAGTATTTTGAACGTTTTGTGTCAATGACACCTCGAACCCCAAGAAGGAAATAGGAATTTATGAATGGAATTAGAACTCTAGCTCTGTCGGCCATTGTGAGCGCCGGCTTGGTCAGCAGCGGTGCAGTTGCTGTTGCGAAGGATTCGTCCGCCCTCGAACTCGCCCGGCAACTGAACGAAGCGTTCGTCGAAGTCGCCGACAAAGTCTCGCCTGCGGTGGTGGTCATCACCGTGACGCAGAAGTCCAATTACCATGGGAGCAACAGCGGTATGGACGAGGGCGATGATGGTTCTTCGCCGTTTGACTCTTTACCCCCGCAGTTCAAAAGATGGATGGACGAACAATTCGGCAACCAGGGCCGCGGCAACCGTGGCAATCAACGCCGTCAGCGCGCTCCGCAAATGCAAGGTGAAGGGTCAGGCATCGTCATTAGTGAAGATGGTTATATCCTGACGAACAATCACGTCGTGGAAGGTTCGGACAAAATCCGCGTCCGTTTCAAAAACGGTGACGAATACGACGCGACGGTTAAAGGCACCGACCCGGAATCAGATGTCGCCGTCATTAAGATTAAACCGATGAGCAAGCTCCTCCCGGCGAAACTCGGTGATTCCGACAAAACCCGCGTAGGCGAATTTGCCATCGCGATCGGCGCCCCGTTTCAATTGACCTACAGCGTCACCGTCGGTCACATCAGCGCCAAAGGGCGGTCCGGCCTCGCGGTTGCGGCAAGCGGCTATGCCGACCAGGACTTCATCCAAACTGACGCGAGCATCAATCCCGGGAACAGCGGCGGCCCATTGGTGAATCTTTACGGCGAAGTTATCGGCATCAACGCCATGATTCGCGGCATGAACACCGGAATCGGTTTTGCCATTCCGATCAACCTCGCCAAGCGCGTGACCGATCATTTGATCAATGAAGGCAAATTTGTGCGCTCATGGATTGGCGTGGGCATCCAGGATTTGAAGGACAATGCTGACTATCGCGACCTGGATCCGAAGTTACGTCCTGACGTCACCGAAGGCGTCGTGATCAGGACCATGCAAGCCAACGGTCCGGCCAAGAAATCGACTCTGCAAGCAGGCGACGTGGTCGTTGCCATCGACGGCAAAAAAATTGCAACCCCACGCCAACTTCAGGAAGAAGTTTCCGGCAAGAAGCCGGGCCAGACCATCACGCTGGAGGTCGTTCGCAATCACAACCAGCACGTGTCGGTGAAGATCAAGACCGAAGCACTGCCCTCTGACCTGGCGAAGAACGATCATTTGAGGCTGGACGACGGCAATAGCAATGAGCCGACCAGTTTCGGTTTATCGGTTGAGAACCTGAATAAAGATAACGCGTCGAAATACGATACCGAACCGAATCAACAAGGCGTCGTCGTCACTGCTGTTGAACCGGGGTCGGTCGCGGAAGAATCCGGGTTGAAGACAGGCGACGTGATCACCGATGTGAATCGCAAGCCGGTCACAAGCCTTCGCGAATTCCGCGATGCGACCAAGGGCGCTAATCCGAAAACCGGAGTGATTTTCAACGTGATTAGCGGTGGCACGAGCAAGTTTTTGGTGCTCAAAGAGCGGGAATAGTGGGCAGCAAGTTAGGTAGTGACTGAGGTAGTTAGTGGTTAGTTATGTCTGAGGTTTGCAGCGGCCGATCGTGAGTGCGATCGGCCGCTGTTTTTTGTTGGCGTGCGGACATCCACGTCCGCAGAAATGTCGATTGGGGTTGGGGCGAAGGGATTAGTGCACGCGCAGGTTGCAAATGACGCTGCTGCGGACGAGGACGTCCGCACTCCGAAGGCGGAGCTACGAACGGCCTACTTCACCTCACGCTTGCGATCGCGGTATTCCCAATACCACGCGATCCAGACGCTGATCTCGTAGAGAATCTGCAGGATGATGCACATGACCACCTGGGTGTAAACTTCAGGGGTGGTCAGCAACGCGCCGAGAATCAAGTTCGCCACGATCATGTAACGGCGCATGGCGGCCAGCTTCGTGTAATTGAGGAAACCGATCTTCACCAAGGCGAGCAGGACGACCGGCATTTCGAAACCGATGCCCATGCCGAACAGGAATTTTACTTCAAAGCTGATGAGTGTTTCGGCGCGCCAATTCGGGACTTGAATACCCATCCAGTTGGCAAACTGCTGCGCGATGTTCAGCGCTTTGGGCATAATCCAGAAGTAACCAAGACTCACACCGCTGAAAAAGAGCAATAGGCCGATGAAAAATGCTTGTAGGAAATATTTCTTCTCCTTGATCTTGAGCGCCGGCATGACGAATTGCCCGAGGAAGTATAAGACAAATGGACACGCCAGAATCAATCCACCGAACAAACCGAGTTGCAAAGCCAGCATGAACGCAGCGCCTGGATCGAGAATGATCACGCCCGGGCCAGAAGATTGCGGCGCGTTCGTGACGATGTTCACCGTCATCACCTGCTGCGTGCCGATCAGCGTGGGCACTAAATCCAAGACAATGTTGCTTTTCCCACGCAAGTCGATCGATCCAAAAGTATTCGTGCTTGGATCAAAACTGCCGATGCTGTTGCCGGCGAGTTTTACGTAAACAGTTTGATTCGTTCCGTTTTGCTGTTCGCCGGCTTTCTTCAGCGGATACGTGAGTATCTGCATAATTTGCGGCGCTGCAAATAAGCACACAAGCAATCCGAGCAGCAACGCCGCTCCAGACTTGACTAGAGTCCAGCGAAGATCTTCGAGATGCTCAAGAAACGTTTTTACCGCTCCGCCAGCTACTTCCTGTTCCTCAGGATTTATTACATCGGGGTAGTCGTCTGCCATGACCTTGTGTCAGCCTCAGGTCTTGGGGACAGTGGAAGGGGGAGTGTTTTGTTGAGAGACGTTCGGACTGGGGCTGTTATGCTCAGTGGCCGCAGTGGTTGGCGGGAGAGACGGAGCAGCAGTTTTGGAATGCTGCGTGTCGTCCATTGCATTTTGAAGTTCCTGCGTCACTTCGTT
>JAQGOW010000572.1 GCA_028293405.1 Verrucomicrobiales bacterium | reverse complement strand
CCATCGGCGTGCGACCAAATTCGCCACCCCAAACGACCAGTGTATCTTCGAGCAAACCGCGTCGCTTCAAATCTGTCACCAACGCTGCCGCAGCCTGGTCGGTATTTTTACACTGCGCTTTCACGCCACCGTAAACGTCCGAGTGATGGTCCCAGGCTTCATGAAACAATTGCACAAAGCGCACGCCGCGTTCAACGAGTCGCCGCGCCAACAAACAATTATTTGCAAATGAACTCTTCCCAGGTTCCGCGCCATACATTGCCAACGTTTCAGGAGATTCTTTGGAAATATCCATCAGCTCCGGCGCGCTTGTTTGCATCCGATACGCCATTTCAAACGAATTGATGCGCGTTGAGATTTCCGGGTCGCCCACCACATCGAGCCGTTGCTGGTTGAGTTTGCGCAGGGTGTCGAGCGACTTGCGTTGCATGGCTGGCGTGATGCCGGGTGGATTGGCCAAAAATAAAATCGGATCACCAGTGCGGCGAAACGGGACACCTTGATAAACGGTCGGCAAAAATCCACAGCCCCAGTTGGCTGCGCCACCGCTGGTCCCACCGCCTGAGCTCAGGACAACAAACGCCGGTAAATCCTGCGATTCACTTCCTAGTCCATACGTCACCCACGAACCCATGCTCGGACGACCAAACTGGGTCGAACCGGTGTTCATCAAAATCTGTCCCGGAGCGTGATTGAACGCATCGGTGGTCATCGACTTGACGATGGCGATGTCGTCAACAATTTGCGCCAGCCCCGGCAACGCTTCTGAAATTTCAGCGCCGCATTGACCGTGCTTTGCGAATTTAAATTTTGTCGCGAACAGTTCCGCATCCGGTCGAATGAAAGCGTAACGTTGATCTTTGACCAACTCAGCGGGAACAGCCTTTCCGTCGTATTTCGCGAGTGTCGGCTTGTAATCAAACATGTCCAACTGACTTGGCGCGCCCGCTTGAAACATGTAAATAACACGCTTTGCCCGTGCTTTAAAGTGTGGCGCACGTGGTGCAAAGGGATTCGCCGTAACCGGAGGTGTTCCCGCAAAAAGATTACTGCCCTTCAACAACGAAGCGAGTGCGACTGAGCCGATGCCGATGCCGCAATCACGAAAAAAGAACCGACGCGTGATCATTTTGCGCGATTCTGAGTCGAGATTCATAGATTCCTGTTACGGTAGCTTACTCAATAGACGACACAAAACACTTTTCATTCAGCGCGCTTCTAGAAAACTACGGTCCCAATCGGACGGAGCAATGGTCGGATAAATATCGCATATCTACGTTTCCGGGTGTGGACTGAACCGACGACCACATAAATTGGCCTTTCACTGCCGCCTTGGTGCGAGCGTCTTGCCACCGGTGGCGTTCAAGATGGCCATCGGCAAAACTTATCGAGCATCCGCCGTTGTGATAACTGGCAGGAACATCGACCATAAATAAACTCGAATCGGGTAGGCCGTCATTCATCGCTACAGCGAAATCGCCGTAGTTAATACTGTCTGCATTTTCGTCGAGCATCACGTAAGCCTTGGAAGGTCCCATTGCCTGGATGTCGGTATATTTGTGGAAAACCCAATACTTTGCGTGGGTCAAATAGCTCATCCAATCGTCTTGTGAATTCATCGCCTGGCTCAGTGAGATGCTGCGAACTCTGGAATACTGCCTGCCCGAGATGGTGACCGTGCTCTTGTCAGAGCGACATTTGTAAATCTTCGCGCTTTTCACTGTGTAGGGCGCGAGCAACGCCGAAGTTGGATCGAGCAGATAATTTAAATTGGTGTTGTCGGGGTTGCCGCCGTTGTAGTCCATTAAACCTTTGACCCAGCCCACGCCGCCGGCACTCAAGGCGTTCGTGACGAGCATGCCACGGTTGTCGTCGGGGTACATCATCCAACCGATCATCAGTTGTTTGACGTTGTTCATGCACTCGACCGATCTGGCGGATTCTTTTGCGCGCGAAAGCGAAGGGAGGAGTAATGAGGCTAGAATTGCGATGATGGCGATGACGACGAGCAGTTCAATCAGCGTAAATGCTCGAAGCCAACGGAGTGCGTGCCGGTGGTTCCCTCTGTTCATGCTTGAAAAAGCAATACCTCGCCAGAGATTATCTGACAAGGTATTGCTCGAGAACTTCAGGCGTAACGACTTTCAGGTCGACACGCTAATGGGGTGTGATTTTACGGCAGCTTCAACCGGAAATACGTCGCGGAATTAACCACTGGCACGCTCGTGCTCAAAGTGCCGGACGTTGCCGTCACGGTGTTCGTTACGTTGTTCCAAACGGTGCCCCCTGAGGCAAGAGTTGTCGCGGATTGCAAAGTGAAACCGGAACCGCTCGCTTCTGGCCAAGACAAATTAAGGTTCGTTCCGGAGATGCTGGCTTGGAGAGCAGGGGCGGTGACATCACTGACGACCAGGTTATCGATCACTGTGAATAACAGCGATGGGTGACGGGTGGTCGTAGAATTCACATCGGAATCGCCGAGCGCGATATTGTTGCCGCCGAGCGCGCCGAGCGAAGTTGTGTCGATCGTTGCAATGGCAGTGTTATCGATTGTCCATTTCACAATTGCACCGACTTTGTAGATATCAACGCGGTGCCAGGCGAAGCCAAAGGCACCGATCTGCGTCTTGCCGGCTTGGGTGTTGATAGCGTCAGCAAATTCAGCCGTGGACAAAGTTTGTTGAATCGCGGGAGCCGAGTGCGGCGCGAGCGAAGGGATGGCCTGATAATACAAGTTCACGTTGCCAGTCGGGGGGACGTTGTTGGCATCGGCGGATATGCCGGCAGCGTAAACGCCCGAATTTGTCGCGGAGATAGTGCCGGATTTGGGATAAACACGGTAATCAGCGGTGATGCCGCCGTCACCGGTGGTGGCAAAGCCAATGCCATCCATGACACCGTTAACAACCAAACCGGTGTTGCCGACGACCAATGGAACCGTGCCAGATGTACCGACAGCGAACAGCACGTTGTGCGTTCCGCCTTCGGAATTTCCGTTATCGACCAATCCGTTCGTGTTCGCTGCGCCGTTGAAATTAACCCAAGCGTAAAATGACAGGTGGTAGGAAGTGCCAAAATCCTGGCCAGTCGGGGAAACGGATAAACCGGAAGTCACGCCTGCAGGGCGGGTCGTGACTGGGCTGGCGGCTCCGCCCGGAATGTTCGAGCGCAGGCGAAGACCTAACGTATCCGTAGAACCCGGTGCTGCTGGAATGCCAAAAGCTGAATAATCGAAAGCAAAAGCCGCTTCCTGTGTCGAGGCATTGGCGGTGGGAGCCACGTTTACTGTCCAACGAGGGCTGCTGTTCGTATTAAAATCATCACTGAAAAGAACTGTGGCTGATGCCACCACCGGTGAGCAAAGCAATGCTCCCAGCAACGCGGCGCGTGCGAAGGGATTTGGATTGAGAAACGATTTGGTATTCATATGGGAAGTAGCTTTGTCTTTTGATCTCGGTCGGGCACTCCGAAGAGGTTGTATTGTGCCAACTCAACATCCCAACTACAAGCAAAAAGCCCTCTCCTCGGGTGAGGAAAGGGCTTTGCAAGTGACTCGCGTTGGCGAGTGAAGACGGCGTTATGCCGTTGCTACATTAATAGCGATAGTGGTCGGGCTTGTAAGGGCCGTCCGGCGACACGCCGAGGTATTCGGCTTGTTTCTTCGAAAGCTTCGTCAGTTTCACGCCGATCTTTTCGAGATGCAGGCGAGCCACTTCTTCGTCGAGCTTCTTCGGCAAGCGATAGACACCGGGCTTATAGGTGTCGCGGTTTTTCCACAGATCCAATTGTGCGAGTGTCTGGTTCGAGAACGAATTCGACATCACGAAGCTTGGATGACCAGTGGCGCAACCGAGGTTGACCAGGCGGCCTTCGGCGAGCAGATACAGGCTGTTACCTTTCGGGAACGTGTATTTGTCGACTTGCGGCTTGATGTTCAACTTCTTGACGCCTTTTTTGGTGTTCAAGCGATCGACCTGAATTTCGTTATCAAAATGGCCGATGTTGCACACGATGGCCTGGTCTTTCATCTTCTCCATGTGTTCGACGGTGATGACGTCGCAGTTGCCCGTGCAGGTGACGTAGAGGTCAGCTTCGCCGAGCGTAGATTCGATCGGCTTTACTTCGAAACCTTCCATCGCCGCTTGCAATGCGTTGATCGGATCGATTTCCGTGACGATGACGCGAGCGCCAAAGCCGCGCAACGAATGCGCTGAACCTTTGCCGACATCGCCGTAACCGCACACGCAAGCAACTTTGCCGGCGACCATGACGTCGGTGGCGCGCTTGATGCCGTCGGCGAGGGATTCGCGGCAGCCGTAGAGATTGTCGAACTTCGATTTGGTGACCGAGTCGTTGACGTTGATTGCCGGAACGAGCAGTGTGCCCGCCTCATGCATCTTGTACAGGCGGTGCACGCCGGTGGTGGTTTCTTCCGAAACGCCGCGCCAGTCTTTCACCACGTTGT
>JAQGOW010000567.1 GCA_028293405.1 Verrucomicrobiales bacterium | reverse complement strand
TTATGAGCAATTCCAAAACCGGGTCCCCACGCCCGACCATTCACGACGCAAGCGTCCGTTTTGCACTCGTCAATTTGGTTCCAGGCTTTCTTCTGAACGGCGGCATTGTCGCCCTCAATCTCGTATTTCCACCCGATGATCCAAACTTTGGGAAACCACAGTCGCAGGTTTCCGATGATCTTTGGCGTTGGGATTAACTCCGCGAGCATCGTGCCATCGCGTGTGGAGATTTTGGCGGATTTGATTTCAATGAGTTCGCCTTTGTCATCGCGCATCCACGTTTTGCCGAACTTGAAATCGCTCACCGCCGCTGCGTGAAAAACGGCGTTGATGTCGAGAGAAGCCAATTTCTCCAAACGATCGCACAGGTCCTGCGTGCTCGTGAAACGTTGGATATTTTTGGCCTTCTGTTCCCCGCACCACGTGGCCGATTCGCCAAGCAACAGCGTGACATCATGCCCTCGTGCAGTGAGAAAATTAGCCAGTTCTGAACCGAGTTTGCCCGTGGAAAAATTCGTCAACCGGCGCACTTCATCGAGTGGCTCGTAAGTGGGGCCGGCTGTGACGATGCATTTCATGCGGCGATTAACCGCCAAACTGCAACCGCGGATCTTCCTTCAACATGACGTCGAGATTTTTCCACTGAATCTCGTTCATTGAATCAAACGCATTCAGATAAACCGCAACTTCTTCGGGCACATACTTGGACAAAAGCTTATCGACGGCAGCCTTCAGTTTCTCGTCCGACATGGTCGGCGGAAGATCATCGACGGCGCCTTCCTTGTGCGCGATACCGAGCGCATCGAGGAAATCGGTGAGCATGTCCTTCTTGTGCTTCATCAGCCAATTGCGAATCAGATTCGCAGCAGCTAACTCCAGTCGCGGCTTCGCCAGCATCGCGATCATGTCCGTGTGGCGCGTGGCGCGTGGCATGCGTTCGAAAAATTGTGGACGCAGTTTCTTTGAATCAGCGACCGCAGCCATCGTGGCGCGATAAGTGTCGCGATCAGTTTCGTAGGCCTTCTCCAAAATGCCCGACGCCAGCGCGGGCGACATAAATCCAAAAAGTTCGTGTGATGTCAGCATAGACAGCTTGGTTAACGTATCGAACGGCAGTTTAAACGCAATAATGAATGGGTGAATTGGGGAGCAATCGCGCCTTCGACTAAATAGTTTTATCCGCGTGATTTGTTGTTGAATCCGCGCGCATGTGGCGATGGACGAAGAAATAATAAACCGCGCCAATGACCAACATGAATCCAACAACCCACAACGTGATCCGATGCAGATCGCCTTGGAGCAGCTTCTCGTCTTTGCCAGCTTGGACACCAACCCACGCCAGGATCGAACACCAGATCGCCGACCCAAGTAGCGTGAATAGCGAATACAATTTGAAATCCATTTTCACGATGCCCATTGGAATGCCGATGAGATGTCGCACGACGGGCAGGAGTCGTGCGATAAAAACTCCAAAACCGCCAAACCGTTTCGACCACCGTTCCGCCGCCTGCACTTTCGCTTCTGGAACTAGAAAATAACGTCCATAGCGCAGCACAATCGGACGCCCCGCCCAGCGCGAAGCCCAGTACATTATGGTCGCCCCAACCCACGACCCAATCGTCCCGGCAATTACCACACCGAGAACACTAAATTTGCCGGTGGCCTGCGCGCGTTGAGCGGCGAACGGTATTACCAGCTCACTCGGAACTGGTAATATCGTGCTTTCAATTGCCATCAAAGTGGCCACAAGAAGGTAGCCACCTGAATCGAGCGCGCCCTGATACCAGGCGATTAGGTTCGCGATGAGTTGCTTCAAAACTTACCACCGTAAACCGCGTTTTTGCCGAGCAACTGTTCGATGCGCAGCAACTGATTATATTTCGCGACGCGATCGCTGCGGCTCAACGAACCGGTCTTGATCTGGCCGGCATTGGTCGCGACCGCGATGTCCGCAATGGTTGAATCTTCAGTTTCACCAGAGCGATGGCTGATGACTGAGGTGTAAGCATTTTCGCGAGCGAGTTCGATCGCATCGAATGTTTCGGTTAACGAACCAATTTGGTTCACCTTAACGAGAATCGAATTTGCGACACCTTCTTCGATGCCCTTGCGCAAAAACTTCACGTTCGTCACAAACAAATCGTCGCCGACGAGCTGGACTTTGTCGCCGAGTTTGTCGGTCAACTTCTTCCACGTCTTCCAATCGTTTTCAGCGCAGCCGTCTTCGATGCTGATGATCGGATACTTGCCGCACAGCTCAGCGTAAAACGCGATCAATTCATCGCCAGTCAACTTGCGGCCTGTGCTCTTCTTGAACACGTAACCACCGGTGGTCTTATCGAAAAATTCCGACGACGCCACGTCCAAACCGAGGAACACTTCTTTGCCGGCCTTATAACCAGCGTTCTTGGTTGCCTGCAAAATCGCTTCAATTGCTGCTTCCGCGCTCGGCAAATTCGGCGCGAAACCGCCTTCGTCACCGACAGCCGTCGACAACTTCTGGTCCTTTAAAACTTTTTTCAGCGAGTGAAAAATTTCCGTGATCGCCTGCAACGCGCGCGAGAAGGTCGGGAAACCTTTGGGAATAATCATGAACTCCTGGAAATCGATCGGAGCATCCGAATGCGCGCCGCCGTTGATGACGTTGGCCATCGGGACGGGCAACACTTTCGCGTTCGGCCCACCGAGATACTTGAACAACGGCATGTTCAATTCGTTCGCCGCCGCCTTCGCGTTCGCCATCGAAACGCCTAAAATCGCATTAGCGCCCAGCGCAGATTTCGTCGCCGTGCCATCGAGCTCGAGCATGGTGCGATCGACCTGCAATTGGTCGAGAGCATCCAAACCGCGCAGGGCAGGGAGGATTTTGGCGGTGACGTTCTTAACCGCTTTGGAAACACCTTTGCCGACATAACGAGTTTTGTCGCCGTCGCGAAGTTCCAAAGCTTCATGTTCACCGGTGCTTGCGCCCGAAGGAACGGCAGCGCGACCGGCCGCTCCACTTTCCAAAAGAACATCGACTTCAACAGTTGGGTTGCCGCGTGAATCAAGAATTTCACGGGCGCGAATATCAGAAATAGCGCTCATAAATAGTCGCAAATCATAAAACCCGAGCGTGCGCATACAAGCTCAAACGATGTTCCTCGCTTCAAACATCTTTGACACCTGCGGCGCTCGTTCCATCATGTCGAGGTGAGAACCCGATTGTTGCTGCTCCTGTTGCTCGCGCCAATTTTCGTTTCGTGCAAAACCGCGCTGAAACACCGCGCGCCCATGGAACGCGTCGTCATTTCGGCGGATCACAAAAGCTTCGTCCTCGCGCAGTCCAAACAACCGTTTCACCCGTGGGGCTTCAACTACGGCAATCACGGTCGACTCATGGAAGATTTCTGGGACAAAGATTTCAAGGTCCTCGCCACCGACTTTCGCAAAATGAAATCCATGGGCGCGAACGTCGTGCGC
>JAQGOW010000470.1 GCA_028293405.1 Verrucomicrobiales bacterium | reverse complement strand
TTTTTCCTCACGCGCAAAATGACCCGCGAAAAGTTTGCGAAGATTCAGGAATGGGGCGAACGCTTCACGATTTTCGGCACGGTCGTTTACCAGGAATTTCTCGCGGGCAAACGCGAATTGACCTGCACCGCCTGGGCCATTCCCACGCGCAATATCAAAGGCTGGAAAGCCCCCTGCTACCTCATGACCGACGGCCATTACGCCGGTTATCAGGAGATGCTGACCAAAGTGGATTGGAATAAATACGGTGTTGTGGACGGCGTCGCGCGCGACCCACGTTGCGAGAATTGCATGGTCCATTGCGGCTACGATCCAAGCGGCGCTCTCTCCAGCAGCCCGAGCGACAACTGGAAGAACATGAAGTACAACTTCAGTTCCAAGCCCAAGCCCTACTACGCCGGTGCGAACGTCAAAGCGTTCAACGGCGTGTCGATCGGCAAAGGTCATCTGGCCGAAGCGAAGGCGGCGATCAATTCACCGCGAGCTGCGATGAACGGTGCCCAATCCGTTTTCAGCCGTCGCGAAGAACCGCACGATCACAAAGAAGAAGGCGGTTCCTGCGGCACCGGCGACACGACGCAACGCGACGAACTGCTGGCCAAAATTGCCGCCGCCAAAAAAGCGGAATAACAACATGACTTTTCGCAGCTAGTTGGTTAAGACACACCCCAGTTTTTAACGCATGAGCAAGACCCTGTTTCTTTCACCCCCAAGTTTCGATGGTTTCGATGGCGGCGCCGGTGCGCGCTATCAGGCACGTCGCGAAGTTACCTCATATTGGTATCCGACATGGCTGGCGCAACCAGCCGCCCTTACGCCGAACAGCAGGCTGCTCGATTGCGCGCCGATCGGCATGAACATCAAGCAATGTCTGGCGGAGGCGATGAGCTACGATCACGTCATCATCAACACCTCGACGCCGTCGTTGAAAAATGACTGCAAGGTTGCGGAAGCGCTCAAGCAGCAAAATCCTAACGTCAAAATCGGTTTCGTTGGCGCCCATGCTGCTGTTCTGCCGACTGAGACGCTAAAGGCGTCGGCATCCATCGATTGGGTCGGCCGTAAAGAATTCGATTTCACCTGCAAAGAAGTTGCGGAAGGTAGGCCTTTGGACAAAGTCGACGGCCTCTCTTATCGCAATGCCGAAGGCAAAATCATCCACAACAAAGAGCGTGAGATGATTTCGAACATGGACGTGCTTCCGTGGGTCGTTGACACCTACAAGCGCGATCTTGAGATCGAAAAATATTTCATTGGCTACCTGATGCACCCGTACATCAGTCTGTACACCGGTCGCGGTTGCCCTGCTCAATGCAGCTTCTGTCTGTGGCCTCAGACGATTGGTGGTCACAAGTACCGTGTGCGCTCGCCTGAAAACGTCGCTGCCGAAATGGCTCATGCGAAGAAGCTGTTCCCACAGGTTGCGGAATTTTTCTTCGATGACGATACCTTTACGGCAAACCTGCCGCGCGCTCGCGAAATCGCCAAGAAACTTGAACCGCTCGGTGTGACCTGGTCGTGCAACAGCCGCGCGAATCTCGACTACGACACGATCAAACAATTCAAAGACTCCGGTCTGCGTTTGTTCCTGGTCGGTTACGAATCAGGCAACGACGATATCCTTACGCGCATCAAGAAAGGCGTCACGATGGATGAAATGCGCCGGTTCACCAAATCCTGCCACAAAGCGGGCGTGGTCATTCACGGCACATTTATTTTGGGCCTGCCCATTGAGACGCAGCAATCGATTGAGAACACGATTCGTTTTGCCCAAGAACTCGACGTGTTCAGCATTCAAGTTTCGCTCGCTGCTCCCTACCCTGGCACGGAACTTTTCGAAATGGCCCGTCAAAACGGCTGGTTCTCGCAAAAAGATAAGACCGATATCGTCCACGATCACGGCTTCCAACAAAGCGCTTTGGAATATCCTGGTTTGCCGAAGGACGAAATCTTCGAAGCGGTCGATCGTTTCTATCGTGCCTACTATCTGCGTCCGAAACCGATTCTCCGCATCATCAAGACGATGTTGGAAGACAAGGACGTCTGCGTGCGCCGTTGCCGCGAAGGATTTGAATTCTTTAAGAGCCTGCGCCAACGCAAAACCGACCTGCGCACTCAACGCTCCGCTGCGAAAACGCAGGTGGTTGCGACCGCGTAAGCACTCGGACAATCCAGTATAGGGGCCATCTCCAAAGCTTGCCTGAGTTTTCGGGGCACGCCCTGCTTGTCGGTACATAGGGGAATTTGGTCAACTATTGGTGTTGTGAATGGATATCCACTCACGCTCTAACATCAATATGGCTCGACAGCTTCAAACCTGGACTGAGACGTCGGATGCTCCAGACCCGGCGCTCCTCACACTGGTTCTGCAAAAGCTCGCGACCCCGTTTCCGGTTGAATGGTATCGGTCCTATCCACGCCTCTCTATGGATCGACTCGCCCGATTCGACGGGAGACCTGAATTCACTCCATACTATGACGAATGTGATCTTTGCATCGGAAACATTGATCGGCA
>JAQGOW010000524.1 GCA_028293405.1 Verrucomicrobiales bacterium | reverse complement strand
TCGTCGGTCAAAACGCGCTGCAAGGCCGACAACGCACTCTGGTCGTCTTCAATCAGCAAAATCTTCGGTCGAGTCGGCATAAGTAGGCTGCGTCAGTTGACGGCATTTCGTGCGGTTTATCAAGGCTGCGGCGCTGTTGCGTGGATTACGTTTTTGACACGCGCATTTTTGGTTTGTATGAGCGAAGATTTTGGAAAGCTCTCATCGATCTCGTCAAAACTTGCCGTTTGATTCTGTTTTGTTATCTGGATGACTAATCCACTCAGTATTCAACCCTGCGCCTCCTCCTGACTTCACCTGATTTACAGGTGACTTCTTTCTCTTGAACAATTGGCCCATGCCTCTAAGGTGGAAAAACAAATGAGCGTCCCGGACACAGAATTTATTAGCATCCTCGGAGCTACCGGCTCGCCTGAAGCGACTTCGGAAACCAAAACCTGGTCAAAAGCGCTCCCAGACACTTTGCCGATCCTCGGTCTGTCGGACATCGTCATCTTCCCCGGAACCGTCACGCCTTTGTTGGTGGAAACGGCGCAAAGTATTCGACTCATTGACGATGTTGTCGCCGGTGACCGGTTCCTTGGGCTGGTTTTGCAGCGCACGGCGGAAATCGAAAATCCGACGCCCTCGGACCTTTACGTGTTCGGCTGCGCGGGCCGCGTTCTGAAGATGCTGAAGTTCCCGGACGGCACGGTGCGTATTTTGGTCGAAGGCATGCGCCGGTTTCGCGTGAAGGAGTTCGGCTCGCAATCGCCTTATTTGACGGCGAAAATCGAAATACAGTCGGACATTGTTGACGATTCGCTTGAACTCGCTGCGTTGATGCGTAATGCCGAACGCGAGTTCCAGGAAGTCGTTAAGTTGTCGCCGACGTTGAGCGAACAAATCAAAATCGCGGCGCTCAATACGGAAGATTCGGGCAAGCTTGCTGACCTCATTGCGGCGAACCTGAACCTAAGCTTGGAAGAGCGTCAGCACCTACTGGAAATTCCCTCGGTGAGAGAGCGGTTGACGCGGTTGTTGCCTTTGCTCAGTCGCGAACTTGAGGTGTTGAAGCTCGGTTCGAAAATTCAAAACGAGGTGGTTACCTCGATGTCGAAGAACCAGCGTGATTTTTTCCTGCGCGAACAAATCCGCGCGATTCAGCGCGAACTGGGCGAAGTCGAGCCGGGCGCTGCCGAAGCCAAAGATTTACGTGATTTAATTGAAGCGAATAATCTTCCGGAAGAGGCAAAAAAAGTTGCACTCAAAGAACTTGAACGTCTGCAGCAAATGCCTCCTGCGGTTGCCGAGTACACGATGACTCGCAACTATCTGGATTGGATCATCAATCTGCCATGGTCGAAGTTCACCGAGGACAAATTGGATTTGGACGACGCCGGTCGCATTTTGGACGACCAACATTATGGCCTGCAAAAGGTGAAGGACCGACTCCTCGAATTTCTGGCGGTCATCAAGCTCAAGCAACAAATCAAAGGGCCAATCCTTTGCCTCGTCGGGCCTCCGGGCGTCGGCAAAACATCGCTCGGTAAAAGTGTCGCGGACGCGCTCGGACGCAAGTTCGCGCGCATCGCCTTGGGCGGTATGCGTGACGAAGCGGAAATTCGCGGGCATCGCCGGACCTATGTCGGCGCGTTGCCTGGGCGCATCATTCAGACGTTGCGCCGCGTTGAATCTGGTAATCCGGTGATCTTGTTGGACGAACTCGATAAGGTGGGTTCGGACTTCCGTGGTGATCCATCGTCGGCGTTGCTCGAAGTTTTGGACCCAGCGCAGAACAACACCTTTACGGATCATTATCTCGATATTCCGTTTGATCTCTCTCGCGTTCTTTTTATCGCGACGGCGAATTGGCTCGATCCGGTTCACGCCGCTTTGCGCGATCGTCTGGAAGTTATCGAACTGCCCAGTTATACGGCGTCGGAGAAGTTGCAGATTGCCCGTCGTCATCTCGTGCCGAGGCAACTCGAGGAGCATGGCTTGAAGAAAAAACTGGTGAAGCTGCCGGATGGGACGCTGAAAATTTTAATCCAGGATTACACGCGCGAAGCGGGCGTGCGCCAATTGGAACGTGAAATCGCTGCGCTCACGCGCAAAGCGGCGCGCAAAATTGTTTCGCGCAAATCGCTGAATGGGCCGCTGACGATCAAGCCGGAAGAGGTCAAAGTTTATCTTGGGCCGGCGCCGTTTACTTCCGAAATCGCCGAACGTATTGCTGATAATGGAATCGCAATCGGCTTGGCGTGGACGCCAGTCGGTGGCGAAATCTTGTTCATCGAAGCGACGCGCATGCCGGGTCGCGGTGGTTTGATCCTGACTGGGTCGCTCGGTGATGTGATGAAAGAAAGCGCGCACACAGCGTTAAGTTTTCTACGCAGCCACGCAAAGGAGTTGAACATCGATTTCACGACTTATCACAAGAACGACATTCATATTCACGTGCCGGCTGGGGCAACGCCGAAGGATGGGCCGAGCGCCGGCGTCACTCTGGTTGCAGCGCTGGCGTCACTGCTGACGAAGCGGATGGTGCGTTCGGATATCTGCATGACGGGCGAAATCAGTTTGCGCGGTCGAGTGCTTCGCGTTGGGGGCATTAAGGAAAAAGTTTTGGCGGCGTCGCGCTCTGGTTTGAAGCATGTAATTCTTCCTGATCAAAACCGAAACGATTGGGACGAAGTTCCCGCGGAAGTTCGCGAGAAGATGAAGGCGCATTTCGTGAAGACGATTTCTGAAGTGATCCCACTCGCGTTGCAGCCGCTGCGTGGAAAGTAGGGTAGGCGCAGGCCATTCAGTGTTCACCTGAGTTGCCGCTGCGCGAAACGCTGAATTTGGGTGGACAAACGCGACTGTTTTTTGGCATATCATCATAGTCGATGATTACCCCGGAAGAATTTCAGCGTTTAATACCGCTAGCCTGCCGTTGGGCCGAGTCGCAGGAGCGCCTTATCGTCGAAAACGGCCGACCCCTCACCAGCATCGAGCTGGATTTGGCTCGTTCCATGGACATCCGTCGCGCCGAACGGATTCGCGTGCTAGTCGTGGACCAGGTGCCATCACCGGAACTTTTGCAAATTCGCCTGGCCGCTCAGCACGTGGGCCTGTTTGGTTCCA
>JAQGOW010000518.1 GCA_028293405.1 Verrucomicrobiales bacterium | reverse complement strand
GCTGCGTCGATCGCCGTCGCGCAAAATGATATCAATCGCATTCTTGCCTACTCTACCGTTTCGCAACTCGGTTACATGATGATGGGTTTGGGCGTGGGTGGTGTATCGGTCGGGATGTTCCACCTGATCACGCACGCATTTTTTAAGGCGCTGTTATTTCTCGGCGCGGGCTCAGTCATTCACGGCTGTCACGAGGAACAAGACATTCGCAACATGGGCGGGCTGCGCAAATATATGCCGCTGACGTTTGCCACATATGCCGTCGGCATGATGGCGCTGTGCGGTGTGCCACTGGTCTTTTCGGGTTTCTGGAGCAAGGACGCCATTCTGCACGCGGCGCACCATTGGGAACCTTCCAGCATTCCGTTTCTGCTCGGTGTGGCCGGCGCGTTTCTGACTGCGTTTTACATGACGCGCCAGGTTTATTACGTCTTCTTCAAACCTGCCAATCCGGCGCTGAAGCATCCGCACGAATCTCCGCGCGTGATGACAGTGCCGCTCGCCATTCTCGCCGTGTTCGCAATCGTTCTAGGCGCCATCGGAACTCCGGCATGGCCGTGGTTTCAATCGTTCTTGAGCGGCGAGCCGGCACAAGTTGAATTCAGCAAACTCGGCGAAGCGACCGGACTAATGTTGCTATCGACCGCCGTGGTCGCGTGCGGTATCGGATTGAGCTTCTTGATTTATCGTCGCGCCACCAATGCGGACCCGATCGCAAAAAGTTTCCCGTCGGTATACCGGCTGCTCGAACGGAAGTTTTTTGTCGACGAATTTTATGAAGCGACGGTCATTCGCCTCAACGCGGTGCTCTCCAAAACGTGCGCGTGGTTTGATGACAATATCTGGGGAGGTCTCGTCAGTCTCGTTTCGAATGTTGTCCTGCTGATTTCAAACATCAGTCGCGAATCGGATGAAAAGCTCGTCAACAATGGCTTTGATGAAGGTTGTGCGACGGTGCGCGACGGCGCGTGGTTGCTTTCGAAAATTCAGAACGGCCAAATCCAGCGCTACATGCGCGCGATCGGGCTGGCGATGTGCCTGCTGGTGATTGTTCTGCTTTGGGGGTGTTCATGAATTCTTATCCGTTGCTGACGATTTTGACATTCGTGCCGCTGGTGGGCGCGGCGTTGCTCGCGGTCGTTCCGCGCACGTGGGCGCGACAGACTGCGCTGGGCGCGTCCTTGTTTGCTTTCGCGCTCGCGATTTGTGTTTGGGCTGGCTTCGATCCAGCCAACACCCAGATGCAATTCGTTGAGCGCGGCAATTGGATTCCGTCGCTCGGGATTGAGTTTCATCTCGGCATCGATGGGCTCGGTTTGTTGATGATTCTGCTTTCGGCATTCGTCATTCCGTTCGCGATGTTGGCGGCGTGGCGCATTCAGGATAATCCGAAATTGTATTTCGCGCTCTTGCTGATGTTGCAAACGGGACTGTTCGGAACTTTCACTGCGTTGAACTTTTTCCATTGGTTTATCTTTTGGGAACTGAGCCTGATCCCCGCGTTTTTCCTGATCAAGCTTTGGGGCGGGCCGAATCGCACGCGGGCGGCGATGCAGTTCTTCATCTACACGCTCGTAGGCAGTGTGGCGATGTTGCTGGCGTTTATCGCGATTCAGGCGGCGACGGGAATCTTTGACTTCAACCAACTGGCCGAGCTCGCACGCTCAGGGGAACTGGGCAAGATGCTCTTTGCAAAACTTGGTGGTGGGATCTTTAAAACCCAACACGGTCTCACCACTGTTCTCTTTTTCGGTGTGTTGCTCGGGTTCGCTGTGAAAGTGCCGATGGTGCCGTTTCACACGTGGTTGCCGGACGCTTATACGGAGGCGCCGACGAGCACGAGCATGGTGCTGACGGGCGCGATGTCGAAGATGGGCGTTTACGGTTTTATCCGGATTTTGCTGCCGATCTTTCCAGAGCAAACACGCGCGCTGGCCACTCCGCTCTTGTGGTTTGCGGTCGCGACGATTGTCGTGTCAGCGTTCAGCGCGTTTGCGCAACGCGATATCAAACGCATCGTCGCTTATTCATCGATCAATCACCTTGGGTATTGTCTGCTCGGCATTTTTGCGATCGTCAAAATGACCGACGGGTCGATTAACGCACCTCTTGAAAAAGCGGCGGCGTTGAATGGGGTGTTGTTGCAGATGGTGAATCATGGGTTGACGGCGTGTGCGCTGTTTTATTTCGTCGGCGTGTTGGAACAACGCAATGGTGGGCGGCGTGATATCGAAAGTTTCGGTGGCCTGCGCAAGGTTGCGCCGGTGCTTTGCGGGTTCATGGGGATCACGTTGTTTGCGTCGTTGGGATTGCCGGGGTTGAATGGGTTTGTTGGCGAGTTCCTGATTTTCAAGGGCGTGTTCCCGCTGGCATCGGGTGCGGCGGCGGTGTCGACGATCGGATTGCTTGTGACGGCGGTGTTCATCCTGACGCTGATCCAGCGGGTGTTTCATGGGCCTTTGACCAAGACGGTTGGAGCGAAGTTTGACCTGACGACTTCCGAACGCTTCATCGCGCTGCCGGCGATTGCGTTGATGTTCGTGCTCGGAATTTTCCCGCAGATCGCGATTGCGATCACAAACCCAACTACGCTCCAAATTCTTAAAGGGCTCAACTAATTACACGCGCCACTTCAGGTCTTTGACGTCGCCTTGTTGTTTGTGCGTTTTGTCGACGCAACGGAGTTCAAGGCGCATGCCTTCTGGTTTCAGGGTGCTGTGAACCCAACCACTCGGGGCTTCGGGTTTGAAGGGATAGGCGACGCATGGGAGGTTGACGAGGTGAATGCCGCTTTCGTCCTGCTGGGTGTTCCAAAAATGGGTGTGGCCGAAGAACCAGGCTTTCACTTGTTTGCGAGGGCGCAGGATTTCGAACATCTCTTTTTCATCGTTCAAGTTGGCGGCCATTCCGGATTCGACGGGGTTGTGGTGGAAAATGATGATGGCTGGTTTGTCAGCGTTTGCATCCAGGGTTTTCTTCAACCACTCACGTTGTTCTTCGCCGACCAAGCCGGGGGTCTTCAAGGTTTCGATGAGGGAATCGAGGACGAAGAAGTTCGCGTGTTTGTTGCTGATCATCATGACCTGACGGTCAGCGAGGCCAGTCTGCGTTTTCTTGGCGGATTTGACGGAGTCCCAGAAACGTTCGCGATTGTCGTGATTGCCGATGCCAAGCCAGACGGGAATTTGATCTTTGCGGATGGGATCGAATAGCTTGGTAACGGCGGCGTAGTCGACGGATTCACCGCTGTTAAAAGCAAGGTCGCCGTTGACGAGCAGTCCAGAGGGGCGGGTCGGCCAGCTGAGAATTTCTTTGCGCACGGCTTTGAGGTTGTCGGTCATGTTGGTGTTGCGCGCGACTTTCTTCGGATCGGCGGAGATGTGGATGTCCGACAGGAATGCCCAGGTATCGGCGTCGGTCTTACGTCTGGCGGCGAGGAGTGATGGTGCGCAGAGTGCGCCGGCAGCGGCGGTCAAAGTGGTGGCAAGGAAGCGGCGGCGGGAAATGGCCGGAAGATAAATTGGCATGAGGCGAGGTTAGCAAAATCGGGCGGAGCGACAACGGCAAACCACCCTACGCATTAACGCGCTTGACAGGTTTTATGTCTTAGCAAGAATCCCCGGCGAACCATGGCACGCGCGTCAGCATACGCCGTCCCGGCGGGTTGTCGGGACACGGGCGGGAACTCCAACCAGACGGTTGGGCAGTTCAACCGCACGGTCGCGTTTTCTGACCACACGGTTCCAATCCCCAACCGCATCGTCGCATTCCTCGACGGCACGGTCGCACTTCGCGACCGCATGGCGGAGCCTTCCAACCGTATGGTGGAGTTGGCCGACCGCACGGTCGCACACTCCGGCCGTATGGTGGAGCTTCCCGACCGCACCGTCGCGCTCCGGAAATGTTCCCACAAGCCTTCAGGGGAAAGCGGCGGACAGTTGGCGGATGTGTTGCAGTTAACGTAAACCCCTAGAAAATAAGATATTATGGCTAGAAAGGACTTCATCCCCCAAAAAGACGCAGACTTCCTCGCCTGGCACGACACCTTTAAGGCCGCCGCTGTCGCCAGCGGCACGACCTACGGTTTGACCGCCGCGGAAGTGACCCAAATCAGCGCCGACAACGCCGATTTCCACGCCAAATATTCCGCTAACAACGCGGCGCAGGTTGCGGCCAAAAACGGCACGACCGCCAAAAACACCAGCCGCGTCATCACGGAAGGCCGTTCGCGCCTCTACGCCAACCGCATCAAAGCCAGCGCCGGTTTCAGTCTGGCTGTCGGTGACACTTACGGCATCAACGGGCCGGAAAGCACCTTCAACATCCACACCGCCGCGCCGGTCATCAAAGGCAAAGCCCTCGTCAATGGTCAGTCGCAAATCGACTTCACCAACCCGCATGGCGACGGCGTGAATCTCTACTGCAAACGCGGCGCGGAGACCGAATCCAGTTTCCTGGCGCGCGACACCGAGTCGCCTTACATCGACACGCGTCCCCTGCTCGTCGCCGGCAAACCCGAACAGCGCGAGTATAAGGCGGTGTATGTTCAGGACGGCGTGGAAGTCGGCAATTGGAGCGAAAGTGTGATTGTCACCTGCGCACCGTAAAGCTAGCGTCATTCCGGGGCTCGAACCGTGGAGGGGAGAGCCCCGGAACTGAAAATGAAGCGGCGTAAGATATATACAATTGGAATTATTGCGATGATTGCAATGGTCGCAAGTGTCGCGTTCATTACCGGTCTCAGGGTCCATCTTCGAAACGTTAGGAAGCGGTTCATCGCAAATGAACTTACGAACTACATCGAAGTCGTGCGAAAGATTCAGGAGAAGGATGCGTTGCTGTCGGATGTCTACCACCACTTCCCGACGGGTAGGAGCGGCGCAGACCTCGCCTTAGCCAAAACGAATTCTGATGGATCGCTGATTGTTTGGTTTCACGGCGAAGACGGCCATCCCTCGCGCCACGGCCATATCTATTATTCCGGCTCACAGCTGGTTCAAGTTCAAGGACGAGAAGATACTTACTCGCTTCCAGATCATCCGGAGGAATGGCTGCATCGACTTACGAATGAGTGGTACGAGTTTTAACGCGCGAAACCGATGACATACTTTTGGATCATCATGGCATTTGTGTTGTTCTTCCTGGCAGTCGATAGGTTCACGAACAACAAGAATTGTTCATCTACATTGTTCGCTCTGGGTGCAGTTTTGTTCCTAATTTTCTTCATTGTGCTCTGCCAGCATGTTTTAGAGGGATTTGGGCACAGCCAGTGAGACCAAAGCGTCTTGAACCGTGTTCCCGGTTCCCTTGTTCGGGCGACTGGACTTGAGTTCCACCGGTTTCGCGGTTATTCAGATTATATGAGCACCGTAGCCCAAGAGATTGTCCAGGTGTGCGAGGCTTTGCCGGCTGACAAACAAACCGAACTGGCCGATTTTGCCCGCTTCCTTTTGGCGCAGCAGGACGACCAGGCTTGGGAACGCAGCCTCTCCTCAACTCAGCCAAAGCCGCGTTTGGAAGCGTTCTTGCGCGACTCCGCCGCTGAAGGTGACGCACCGCTCGATTTGAAAAAGCTGTGATCTCACGCGTCAGGCCGAGTTTTTGGAAAGCTTACGCGCGACTGACCGAACCCAATCGTGTAGCGGCGCGACGTGCTTACAGTCTTTTCGCCGGTCACCCGGATCATCCCTCGCTCAGATTCAAAAAGCTTGGTGGCTATGATCATATTTGGTCCGTGCGCGTCAACGAACAGTATCGAGCCGTCGGCGAGCGGCGCGGTGATACAATCATTTGGGTCTGGATCGGAACGCACAATGAATTCGATAAACTTTTCGGCTGATGCCGAGGGATCGGATTCCGCATTGTTCTACGGCGCGGACTGACGGCGATTTCAGGTTGCGAACGGGCTTGAGGCAGGGGCTTTGCTGGTCGAACGTGTTCCATGGAGGATCTTCTCGGGCTCAAACTGGAACCACACGAACTTGGATACTTGCAGGTCGTCTTGCGCGCTTTGATTGTGTTCGTTGCGTCGCTGGTGATTGTTCGGCTTGGCGCGAAAAGGTTTCTCGGGCGAAAAACAGCGTTCGATTTTATCCTCGCGTTTATCCTCGGGTCGATGCTCTCGCGTGCCATCAACGGGTCGGCGCCGTTTTTCCCGAGCTTGGTCGGGGGGCTCGCGGTGGTGTTGTTTCATCGGTGGTTGGCCTGGCTGAGTTTTCGTTTTCACGCGGTCGGTAGGTTGGTCAAAGGGTCGGATTCCATCGTGATTGCTGATGGCGAACTGCAACATGACGCGATGGAACGCCATTTGTTCACTGAACGCGATCTGCTGGAGGATTTGCGGCTCAAATCGCACGAGAGTCCGAGTGAGGTGAAGGAGGCGCGCATTGAACGCAGTGGTGATTTGAGCGTGATTCCGTTCGAGAAATCTTCAAAGCCGCAACCGACTGACACTGACAAATTCAGTTAGGTGTGGTTTTGTATGCCACGGCGGCGCGCGCGGAGCGACGCGCCCTACCCAAATTACAATGTCCACCACCGTCGAAGACCAATTAATCAGTGCCGCTGAACAACTCCGCGATGAGTCCGGGCGGCTGCGCTTTCGCCTGCCGGTGGCGCATGTTTATAACCCGCTGGAATACGCGTGGGAACCGCACGAGCAGTATTTGCGGAAGTTCGGTGGCGGGCGCAAACGCGTTCTGTTTGTCGGCATGAATCCCGGGCCTTTTGGGATGATGCAAACGGGGGTGCCGTTTGGTGAGATTCGCGCGGTTCGGGAGTGGATGAAGATCGATGGCAAGGTTGTGCCGCCGGAGAAGCAGCATGTGAAGGCGAAGATCCTTGGGTTTGAATGTCCGCGGTCGGAGGTGAGTGGGCGTCGGTTGTGGGGGTTGTTTGAGGAACGGTTTGGGGCGCCAAAGAATTTTTTCGCGGAGCACTTTGTCGCGAATTATTGTCCGCTCGCGTTTCTCGAAGCGGGCGGCGCGAATTACGCGGCGGAACGGTTTAATAAAGCGACGTCGGAACGCTTACACAAAGTCTGCGACAAGCATTTGAAAGCGGTGATCGCGGCGTTGGATCCGGAATGGGTGATCGGCGTGGGTGGATTTGCGGCGGGGCGGTTGCGCGAGGTGGTGCCGGAGAGGAAGGTTGGACAGATTTTGCATCCGAGCCCGGCGTGTCCGGCGGCGAATCGGGATTGGGTGGGGACGGTGACCAGGCAGTTGAGGGAGTTGGGAGTGTGGAAGTAAAAAAGCTCCAACATCCAAGCTCCAAGATCCAAAGAAGCTCCAAGCTCCAAGCACCAACCTCCAAACTTCAAGGTAAACGCAGTTTGAAGCGTTAACGCGTTGGACATTCGCTGCGACATTGGAGCTTGGAATTTGAAGTTTCTCTGGAGCTTGG
>JAQGOW010000512.1 GCA_028293405.1 Verrucomicrobiales bacterium | reverse complement strand
GTATCGATAAAAATGCACACCCAAAACATGTCGGTGGAGGAAGGGACGCAGTTTTTCCGAGACAACTGCTATTACGAGGAAAAGCCAGCGCGCTCGGAAGCAATGCGCGGCACGTTTGACCCGGGTTATCTCAATTATACCCTGGGCAAACTACAAATTCTCAAACTGCTCGAAGATTACAAAGCTCAACAAGGCGACGAGTTTTCGCTCCAAAAATTTCATAACGAACTTCTCAATCACGGAATGCCGCAAATTCGCCTGCTGCGCGAGATCATGCTCAAAGACAAAGCGAAGTGGGATGAGGTGCTGTGAGAAAAGTTGAGGGTTGATGGTTGAGAGTCGGCACCGTTCGGCGTTCGGCGTCGGCGTTCGGCGTTCGATGTTCGATGTTCGATGTTCGATGTTTAGATCTGGCCAACGCCGCTACCTTTCCTCCTCATCAGATCCGCCGAGTAAATCTTTCAAGAGCGGTTGCGGATTACTCGGCAATTCCTCCACATCCCGCAGTTTTTTTGTAATCGCCCTTGAACGCACCGCCACGCTGTCAACATGGCGAGCCGCTTGATCGAGTTTGTCTTTCACCGCGGTTAGAGCTGCGCCAAATTTTCCAAATTCGGTTTTTACACCAGCGAGTAGGTTCCAAACTTCGCTCGAACGTTTTTGAATCGCGAGGGTGCGAAATCCCATTTGCAGACTGTTCAACAACGCCGCAAGGGTGGTTGGACCGGTCAGAACAACACGACAATCCCGCTGCACCTGCTCAATTAAACCGACCCGACGAATCGCTTCCGCGTAAAGTCCCTCGGTCGGAAGAAACATCAGCGCAAAATCGGTCGTCCTGGGGGGGTTGATGTACTTCTGGCAGATATCCTTGGCCGACTTCTTCAATTGCGTTTCCAAACTTTTCATCGCTTCCTCAACCATTGGAAGATTCCCCTGATCTTGCGCCGCGATCAGACGCTGATAATCCTCCGTTGGAAATTTGGCGTCGATTGGCAGCCAGACCGGAGCGCCATTTTCATCACCCGGTAATTTGATTGCGAAATCAACCAGTTCACCGCTTTCCGGCCGTATCCTAACATTACGCGCGAACTGATCCGTCGTCAGCACCTGCTCCAGCAAAGCGCCGAGCTGCACTTCGCCCCAGCCGCCGCGGGTTTTCACATTGGCCAGCACTTTCTGCAAACCACCGACGTCACTGGCGAGTTGCCGCATCGCGCCAAGGCCCTGGTGAACTTGCTCCAGTCGATCACTGACGAGCTTGAATGATTCGCCCAGGCGTTTCTCGAGTGTACCTTGCAACTTCTCATCAACCGTCGCTCGCATCTTGTCGATCTGCTTCGAATTATCTTCCTGTAATTCCTTCAAACGCACGTCCACGATGGAGCGAACGCTTTCAAGTGATTTCCCCAGTTCATCGCGTTGCGTTTTCGCGGCCGTGCCTGCTTCCTCGCGGTTACGGGAAAACTCGTCGCGCAATCCGCGATCAATCATGTCGAGTCTTCTAATTAACTCTTCTTCAACCGTGCGGGAATTCGCTACTATTTCGCGCTCACCGCGTAGGCGTAGCAGTAAAACGATCGCTGCCGCAAGGAGAACGCCGCCAATTATGCCAGCGACGAGATAAAGCATCGGGTTCATATGCTACCACCCAATTTTTCTGTCATGTCGAGCGAAGTCGAGACATCTCTCATTGTGGTTCGGAAACAGTAAGAGATTCCTCGACTTCGCTCGGAATGACAAGGACCTGGTCAGAACCGGATTTTCACTCCGCCGTAAACCGCCCGACCCAGTGCCGGAAAACCAAACACCTCCGAATAATGCTCGTTCGCGAGATTATCGATCCGTCCAAAAACAGTCATGTGCGGGTTGATTTCGTATTCCGCGGCGAAGTTCGCGAACGAGTAATCCTCAATATCGAAGTTCGGCCCCCCGAAATTCAATTCCTCGCGCGCATTAACAAACTTTGCCTCAAGCGTCGTCCGCAATTTCTTGCACCAAAGATAAGACGCCGAAACGTAGACTTCGTTGCGGGGACGCCGGGGCAAGCGTGCTCCCGGTAGCTGGCTAATGTCTGCCGATGACGTCTTTTCCGCATCGAGATAGGTGTAACTCCCGGTCAAAGTGAGGTTTTTGACGGGCATCGCGCGCAGCTCGGTCTCGATTCCCTGCGTCCGAGCCGCGCCGAGATTGAGCGTGTCGAACTGACCGTTGAGTCCGATGACGTTCGACAAATCGTTGTGAAAATAAGTGGCGCCGACCGTGATGCGATTGTCCAAGAACCTTTGCTCGATGCCCGTGTCCCAGCCGAAGTTTTTGTCCGGCTTCAGACCAGAATTATTACCGAAAATCTTGTCCTGGCTGCTCGGTGGACTAAATCCCGTCGCAACGCTCGAATGTAACGTCGTATTCGTCGCTTCAATCTTATAACTGGCAGCGAAGCGGTAAGTCCAAATGTCTCCAAACTGATTGAAGTGGTCCAATCGTCCGCCGACCACGAAGATTAGGTCTTTCAGTGGTGTTACCGTCGCTTCCACAAACCCGGCCGTTTCCTCAGTGTAGTCACTGATAAACTTGGGTTGCGGTCCAAAGACCTGCGAGACAAACGGCCGCTCTTGTCCGGTGTTGACCTGGCTGTAAAAGAACCCTGACGTCAAAGTCAGCCACGATGTCAGTCGCAAATCGTTCTGGTAATCGACGGTTGCCCGCTCGAACAGGGCGCGCGTTGGGCCAACGAACCCGTCCTCGTTAGGGTCGTTTACCTGCCGCTCGTGATCATAGCTGAATATCAAATGATGGTGCCACCAATCTCCTACGCGCAAATCGATATTCGGAGCGATCAGCCATCGTTCGGTCAAAAAATTGTCGATCGGTTTCGGATCGAAAATTGAGTTCGGGTTCCCGGTGTCGCTCAACGAATACGTAAACAATCCATCTATCCGGAGCTGCTCGTCCGACCATCCGATGTTCGCGATGGCGGCACTGTTCCGGTACTGGTTGTTTGGTCGCGCATTGTCGGTGTCGAGCCTGCTTGTCCCAACCGAATAGTCGAACTGGCCAATCTTGCCATCGCTTTGCAGAGTTTCTCGAAAGGTGCCGTACGACCCGCCTTCTGTGGTCAATGTGATCCCCGGCTCCCCTTCGCCCTGCCGGGTAAAGATTTGAATGACGCCCGCCAGCGCCCGCGGCCCGTACAATGTACTCTGCGGCCCGCGCACGACCTCAATTCGCGCCACATCGTCAGTGGTGAGATCGGCAAAATTGAATAGGCCGGCAAGTCCTTGATTCATCGGTATGCCATCGAGCAAAACCTGCGTATGATCACTGCCCAAGCCGCGGGTGAAAAGCGACGTCAACTGTCCGGCAGCTCCGGTTTGCACCACGGACAAGCCCGGCACCTCGCGCAAGGCGTCGCTGACCCGCTCGATCTGTTTCTCTTCCAGGTCCTCCGAATTGATCAAGCTCACACTTGCCGGAGATTGATCGAGCGGGATGTCCGTTCGTGTCGCGGAAACGATGATCGGTTCCGCTTGCGCAGTAGACGCGGCATCTTGCCGCGTTTCGTCTTCATGAATGCGGCTGGAAGCCGCATCTACTTTGGTCGCGTCTTGCGCGCGCGTCACAGACGCGAGCGTTATTAATGCGACCACCACACCCAGAGAACTTTCTATTTTCATACAAGTTTCCTCCCACTCCGAGAGTCGGACTTGCATGTCCCGCCGTGCGCGGGAATCAGCCCAGCTCTCATTCCTCTTTTCGCGAAGAAGTTTTATCGAGCCGACATGTAGAAGCCGGCGGTCAAAGACCGCCGCTACAGGAGCCGACACGAATGAGGTGGACCGGACAAATATTCTGGCTCCTGGCGTTCGAAGAAGTTGAGAGTTCTCAACTTGCCTTCACCTTCTCCCCGCCTTCACCGTCTCGAATTTTAAACGATTGGCCTATGGGAAGTCGTATCCAGTTACAGCAGCGCAACTGCTCCCGGTTTGCACGGGATTTCTTGCGCCGATCCACGATTTTGAATCCATCTCATTGAGATGCATTCTCTAAGCTCGCAAAGAACCAATTTCAGAACTAGCGGCTTGCACTCCGCGTCTCAAGACTTATTTATCAACCGCAAGAAAATCTCACTGTGCCACTGTCGCCTTCGTTCAAT
>JAQGOW010000490.1 GCA_028293405.1 Verrucomicrobiales bacterium | reverse complement strand
CTTGAACGGCATTCTGTTCATCGACCGCATGTCGCGCGCTGCCAAGGCAGAGGTGCAGGTGGAGATTGCGGAATTGCAGGCGGAAACGAAGGCGGCGTTGAAGGGCTAAACGTCGCGCTCGGTTAGTACTTCTTCCGAAGGTTCGACGGGAGAATGTTGAGTTCGTCGCGGTATTTAGCGACGGTGCGACGGGCGATGACGATGCCCTTTTCCTTGAGCATCTTGACGATTTCCTGGTCAGACAAAGGCTTTGCCGAGTTCTCGCCTTTGAACATTTCGGCGACCATATCTTTGACGCTGGTGTTGGAAACGCCGTTGCCGCTGTCGGTCTTGATGCCGGACGTGAAGAAATATTTCATTTCGAACACGCCTTGAGGCGTCTGCATGTATTTGTTCGAAACGGCGCGGCTGACGGTGGTTTCGTGCACGCCTACGACTTCGGCAATTTGCACCATCGTCATCGGCCTGAGATACGCGACACCTTTTTCCATGAACTCGCGCTGACGCTTTACGATCTCGTTGCCGATGTTCAGGATGGTGGCCTGGCGTTGCTGCAAACTTTTGATGAGAAATTTTCCGGCGCGGATTTTGTCACGAATGTAATCGCGCACTTCGTTCGTCGCATCGCCTTGCGACATCAAGTCTTTGTAGGTGTTGCTGATGCGCAGGTGCGGAATTTGTTCGTTGTTCGTCGTGACGATAAATTCGTCGCCAAGTTTGTTAACGAACACTTCCGGTGCAATATAGCGATCGTTGTCAGGGAGAAATTCGCGACCGGGACGCGGTTCGAGCATCGCGATGCGGCCAACGGCGTCTTGAACCTGATCGACGCTCACGGCGACAGCGCGAGCGATTTCGGGGAGCTTGCGCTTGCTCAACGCTTCCATGCAATCGCGAATGATTCGATATTCGAGCGTCTTTTCTTTGCCCGAACGTTCAAGCTGGAGCATCAGGCACTCACGCAAATCGCGACACCCGACGCCCGGAGGATGGAAAGTCTGGATGGTTTTCAGGACGTGCAAAATTTTGTCGGCAGGAATATTCGTTGAGAACGAAAGCTCATCAACGCTGGCCTTGAGGTAACCATAATCATCGATGCTGCCGATAATCATTTCGGCAATCGAACGCTGATAGTCGTCCAGATCCGAAAAACGCATCTGCTCAAGGAGACTCTCCTGAAGGGAGGTTCCAGCAACGAGCGAATCGAACATGAACTGGCGACGTTCCTCCGTCTCCTGACTTTGGCGCATCGGGATATTCGTGGCAGCGAAATGGTCGCGCCACTCCTGGTCCATCTGCGTGAGCTTTTCGAACTCGGCTTGAAAATCGTCAACCGGCCCGTCGGTGGGCTTTTCGGTGGCAGGGTCAAATTTGGTATCAGCCGGCGGTTCGGCGGGGTCCGCGGAGTCATGCGCGGGCGCGCCGTCGTCGCGAATTTTATCGCTCTGCTCAATTTCGGCTGCGGAAATTTCTTCCAGAACGGGATTCTGCTGAAGCTCTTGTTCGACGAGTGCTTTGAGTTCGAGCGTCGGGGCCTGTAGCAGGGCAAGGGATTGTTGCAGTTGCGGTGCGAGCACCTGCGACAGCGACATTTTTTGTGAAAGGTGTAAACCCTGCGACATCGGTAGAAGATTTTAGTGCAGAAGCCGTTTACCTCAAGACGTATTCCAGAAAACCTTCTGAAAAAGATTGCTGGATTTTTGGCGAACTTCTAAGGTTGCGCGAGTGTCTGCGCGACTGACGATTTTAGGAAGTGGGTCTTCGGGAAACTGCGCTTACCTCGAGACAGGCGAGACCCGCTTGTTGCTCGATGCCGGTTTGAGTGGCCGCCAAATTCGCCAACGCCTCGCCACAATTGGACGTTCCCCCGAAAGTTTGCACGGCATCATCATCACGCACGAACATTCTGACCACATTACCGGCCTCACTGGAATTCTCGCGAAAGTGGATGTGCCGATTTATTGCAACCGCCTCACGAAAGAAGCGATCGAATCGACCCTGCAGATAAAATTGAATTGCAGGATTTTTGATACGGGCGGTTCGTTCGATATCGGTGATGTGGCAGTGGATACGTTTTCAATTCCGCACGATGCCTACGATCCGGTTGGGTTTTTGCTGCGCACGCGCAGCGGCAACATTGGCCTGCTGACTGACCTGGGCCATGCGACGAAGCTGGCTGTTGAACGCGTGCGCGCGGCAAATGTTTTGATTTTGGAAACGAACCACGACGTCAAGATGTTGCAGGACGATCCGCATCGGCCGTGGAGTTTGAAACAGCGCATTTTGAGCAGGCACGGACATTTGTCGAACGAAGCGGCGGCGGATGTGGCACAGGAAATTTGTTCATCTGAATTGCGGCAGTTGTATTTGGCGCATTTGAGTCGCGACTGCAATACGCCGGAATTGGCCCATCGCGTCATCACTGAACGCATGCAGAAAATTGGGGCGACGCATGTCAATGTGATGTCGACTTCGCAGGATACGATTTGCCCGACTTTCGAGCTGTCGATGCCGCCAAGCACAACCCCCGCAGCACCTGTCGCGCCTTCGTTGTTCGAACCGACTCCTTACGCCGGCGGCTACGCGAGTGCTTGATTTTTTCCCGGCTGCCTCCACGTTAGTCAAGTATGCCAAACTACTTTATTGATCTCACACAACGTTCACCGCGCAGCGCGCGTGTTCGTCTCGGTGGCTATGTCATTTTGCCACGAATGTTGGACAAAGGGCGCGCGACGATTGCCGGCAAACAAGGCGAGTTCAAATACGCTTGCCCGCTGGATCAACATTTTCTCGAATTCACCGGTATCGATGGCGATAAGTTAAAAGAACAACTCGCCGCCGGAAAAGGCGACGGAGAGATTCTCACGTGGATCGAGGCGAACGCGAAAAACAAACGCAACCCTTCGGAAGTGATTGCGTGGTCCGCGTGGCAGGAGCAGCGGGTTCCAACGGACGCTGATACCCGTGAATTTTTTAACAAGTTACACAAAGGCGTCGCCGCGCACCGCGAAGACGTCGGCACATGGTTCGACTTGTTGGATATCGATGATTATGTAAGCTACGGGGGTAAAGCCTAAGGAACCATGCCGCATTAACGCGGCGCTGCGACCGGTTGGCTGTTGCCTTATATGAAATTAACTCGTCGTAGCTTCCTTCAAAAAACGGCGCTGGCCACTGGCGCGCTAACACTTGGCGGTTGCGCCACTCACCGCCCTGCTCAACGCGTCTTCGGCGCCAACGGCGATATTCGTGTTGCGGTCGTTGGTTTTCACGGTCGCGGCACCGATCATATTTCCGGTCTGAGCAAAGTTCCGGGCGTGCGTCTTGTTGCGTTATGCGATGTCGACAAACACGTGCTTGGCAACGGCGTTGACGCGGCGAAGAGTCGCGGCGAGAACGTCGAGGGTTACACGGACATCCGCAAACTTTTGGAGAAGAAAGATGTCGACGTCATTTCGATCGCGACACCGAACCACTGGCATGCGCTAGGTGCTATTTGGGCAATGCAGGCTGGCAAAGATGTTTACCTCGAAAAGCCGGTCTCGCACAACGTCTGGGAAGGTCGCCAGATCATCAACGCGGCGCGTAAATACAACCGCATTTGCCAGACTGGCACGCAATCGCGCTCGAGTCATGGCATCAAAGAAGCGGTTGAGTATGTGCAAAAAGGGAACCTCGGAAAAATTCTTGTAGCGCGCGGACTGTGCTACAAACCGCGACCGAGCATTGGCAAAAATGGTGCGCAAAAAGTTCCTGATTACATCGACTACGATCTTTGGTCTGGCCCTGCCCCGTTGTCTGCACCGCATTGGCATCACCAGAAGTTCGGTGCTGTTCATTACGATTGGCATTGGTTCTGGAACTACGGTTGCGGCGATCTTGGTAATCAAGGCATTCACCAGATGGATATCGCGCGCTGGTTTCTCGGTGAACAACATCTCTCGCCGCGCGTATGGGCTGTGGGTGGTCGCCTTGGCTACGAAGATGATGCCGAAACGCCGAACACGCTGACGGTGTTTCACGATTACGAAAAGGCGCCGCTGATTTTTGAAGTGCGCGGATTGCCGGAGAGCGCCACTTCACATCACATGCCGAAATATATGGGCGACAGTGTCGGCGCGAGTATCGAGTGTGAAGGCGGTCGCGTGCAGGTGCCGGATTATACGAAGGCGTTTGTGTTCGATAAAGCGGGCAAACAGATCCAAGAGTTTAAAGGCACGAGCAGTCACTACGACAATTTCATCAAGGCAGTGCGCAGCCGAAAAGTGAGCGACCTGCATGCCGATATTTCAGAAGGTCATATTTCCAGTTCGCTATGTCACACCGCCAACATTTCCTATCGCCTCGGCAATGCTGCTGCGCCGGAGGAAATTCGCGAGCGTATCAAAGGAGATCGTGATGCGGTGAACACGTTCAATCGCATGGCGGAACATCTCGGCGAGAACAAAGTCGATTTGAACAAAACGAAGGCGACACTTGGGCGTTTTCTAAAGATGGATGTCGCGCAAGAGAAGTTCATCGACAGCAGCGATGCTGACTCGATGCTGAAGCGTGAATATCGCAAGCCGTTTGTGGTGCCGCAACACGTGTAATCGGAAAGGCGCGGACAAGGCTGTCCGCGCTCCAATCAATTCTTGTTCAGCGTCTCGTCGAGGTTGAGCAGCAGGCTCGCAACCATTGTGTAAGCTGCGAGATCGGCTGCGTCCACTTTTTTATCAACGGCCGAGTCGCCTATCGAAATAAGTTTCTCGGCAGCGGTTTTGTCGTGGTGGTAACGCGAGA
>JAQGOW010000463.1 GCA_028293405.1 Verrucomicrobiales bacterium | reverse complement strand
ACATCGTAGTGGAGCGTACCGGTAAAGACGCCATCTCGATGATGGACGCGATTGCAGAACGCGAACTCCATTTCCGTTTCATCGGACGCATGTTGCCCAACAACATCAACACAACTGGAGAGCAAACCGCGAACCAGTTTGCCTTTGGTCGCCGCAAGAAATTCTTTGACGCCGGCAGAGTAGGGGACCGGATACAACACTTTGGCAGCTTCCGCCAACGGGCGACCGACCAAATCACCAATGTCCTCTTCAGCCCACTGCTGGTGGAGCGTTTTATTCGGATAATACTGTTTCGTGCGAGCGTCCCACCGCTCTTTCAAACCGTAGGCAAACCCAAGCGCGTCCCAACTGGAGTGGAAAAGACTGCCGATATTCGTGTAGGCGAACAAACAACCATCGCCATCGATGGTGACCAATTTGATTTTGCCAGCCATGAAAGTTAGTGCGCTGATTTCCCCGGAGGCGATGTGACTTTACCAAGAATCGTCAGCATCAAAAGACCGCCGATCAAACCAAACGGGGCCATGAAGTAAAAGTAGTTGTCCATGTTCTTGTCCAGAATTCTACCCAAAAACAATCCGGCAAGACTTCCGCCGAAATATTGAAAAGAATCGATCAAGCCGAGAGCAAACCCGGCCATGCGTCGGCCGCCAATATCCATCGGGGCCGCCGCACCCAGAATCGAGTGAGTCGAGTTAGCCGTAAACGCAATCAGGATGAAAAACAGAATTGCAGCATTAGCGCTGTGAAATTGCGCGGCCAGCAAGATGATTGCTGTTTCCAGGAAATAAAGTCCAGCGGCCACAGGGGCCCGGCGGCCTTTGAAAACCGTGTCAGAAATATAACCCGAGCTGAGCGAACCGATGGACGCAACCAGCGGGATCATGAACGCGAGAAATTGGAAACTGCCTGAAGTCAAATCAACTTGGTAGAGGTCCTGCATGTAACGCGGGAACCATTGATCGACCGCCTGGCGCACCGCGCCGGTGCAAGCATACGCGCACGCCGTTACCCAGACGACCGGGTTGCGAACGATGCTTTGAAACACCGTGGAAAATGAGGCATGCGAGCCGTCAGCGGCACGCGGGGAATCGTCAGGAATGACGTCGTTATAACCGGCTTCTTCCGGCGTTTCTTTCACGAAAATGGCCATCGCTATAGCGACGAGCGCGCAGAGAACTGAGGGTGCCCAGAAGAGCCAACGCCAGTGCAGTTTCGGGACGTGGAGCAAACCAACGATCGTGAACCCGGCGAGAAGCGCAGGGCCGAGCCTGAAAATGCCGAAGCGCCCGAGGTTAATCATGAACCCGAACACCCCGGAGAACTTACCGCGTTCGCGATGTTTGAACCACGCCGCATTAATTTTCACCATGCCCGGCGCGCCATAAGCTTGGAAGTAACCATCGACACCGCGAATCGCAATGAACAAACCGAGCATCCCCCAAAACGAGGCCACGCCGAACAGAATGTTCATAATGACCGTACCGGTCGCGCCGATGAGCATCGCTTTTTTGCCACCGATGCGATCAGTGATCAGACCGTTGATGATTTGGCCACACGCATAAGCCAACATCGCCACCGTGATGATCTTGCCCACATCGCCGCGACTGAAACCGTACTCGTCGCTAATAGATTTGTTAGCGATGGAGAGGTTGTATCGACACATGTAGAACGTCGTATACAGCAGGCCGAGCAGACCCCAATTGAGTCCGCGGCGCGGCCGAAAACCCTTGGGATAACGCGCTTCGGGAGCGCTGGTCGTGGCTGGAGAGGTTGCCGAAGGGCTCATGTTGTTTGGTGCCGGAGAGCTAAGCAAACTGCCGCTCTCCGGTCAAAGGGATTTACAACGTATTCAGCGCATCAACCAGTGCGCGCAAGCGGCCGTAGCTTCGACGATCGAAGCCGAATGCAATGCGCGGCAGGTTCAACGCTGCGATTTCGTCTTGTTCTTCCGGTAACGCGTCGATGACGCGGATTGGTTCGCCGCTGATGATGTCCTCGAAGTCTTCGTTCAACGCCTGGATAGCCGACGGCGTTGGTTTGTTCTTCAAACGAATAACCAACGTGTCGCGCACCCAACGAGTCGAGTGAAAATTACGATAGAAGCGGATGATGTGTTTGATCGCGTCGTCGTTATTTTCGAAAATGCGATAAATCTTCGTGTCCGTTTCGTTGATGAGCTTGTGGCGAAGCAGATGTTCGTGGATGTTCTTGTCCCACGTCCGCCAAAAGGTCGAGCCGGGCGGGTTGATACAGACCAACGGACGCAAACGGCTCTTGCCGGTCTGCATCAAGGTCATCGCTTCAAAGCCTTCATCCATCGTGCCGAAACCGCCAGGGAACAATGCGATCGCGTCGGCCTGACGAATGAATGTCACCTTGCGAGTGAAGAAGTATTTGAAGTTAACCAATTTCTTGTCACCCGAAATAATTGAGGGCGTCGTTTGTTCATGTGGCAACCGGATCGCCGCACCGAAACTGTTATCCGCACCAGCGCCTTCGAGACCGGCTTGCATGATGCCGGGGCCTGCGCCGGTGATGACCATCCATTTTGCTTCAGCCATCTTGCGGCCGAAATCGAACGCTTGCTTATATTCCGGTTCTTCCGGTTTCGTGCGCGCGGAACCGAACACCGTAATTTTCTTTCTATCGACGTACGGCGCGAAAGTTTTAAAGGCATAGCGCAATTCGCGCACCGCCGTTTGAATGACACGAACATCACCTCGGTCTTCAACGTCGTGAAGCAATTTGAGAGCGTTATCGATGATGTCTGCGACGAGTTCCTGATTGTGACCGCAACCTTTGTAGACGATTAATTCCTGAATTCTGCGAATCAGCTCCGGGTCGATTGGAGCCTTGACGGGCTTATCCATACTTTTTCCTAATTTCCTATCTCAACAGGGTGAAAAGCGTAGCACAGCGCAAACGCGCAAAGCAAAGACAATGCATGTTTTAGCTGGTTTTATTGCGCTGTGAACGCCAATGCAGCGGCACGTTGGCCGCGTTCCGGCTGCACGACGCTGGTGTGTCGTGCGTCGCGAGTGAGTTCGCGAATGTAACGGACTTCCTCCTGGTTATAAGGAGTGCCGTCAGCTCGGAAAATGTCGTGGAACCACGTCGGCGGTTCGTCGCCGTATTGCTTTTCCCAGGAATCCCACGGGAAAATCGTCTGCGTCTTGCCGGAGACAAATCCCCAGTTGTAAGCGCCGACGTGTTGTTCTTTCATGTAACCCAAAACCGGGTTGAAAGTGCTGCCCATCGGACGCGCCATATATTCACTGCAAACGATCGGCCGATCGTAACGGCGGAGGTTGTCGATGCACTTCTTGAGTTGATCGAGCTTTCCATAATTGTGGAAAGTGATGATGTCCGATTCTTCCAACTGCACGCGTTCGGTCGGTGTGAGTTTGCTCAGGTCGCCCCAATTTCCAATCCAGACACCGGAGGTGAGCGGTTGTGACGGATTCATCTCACGCGCCCACACGAAAGTTTTCTTGAGCAACGAGAGAGCCGCTTCTTTTTTGTTGGGCAACTCGACGGCCCGATATTGCGGCACCGGATTATCGGGCTCATTGAAGATGTCCCAGACTTGCACGCGCTTATCGTGGCGGAAATGGCCGACGACATCTTGCACGTAGGCTTTGAGTTCGTCCTGCAACTTTTCGTCAGCGAGAATTTTCGCGCCGGGACTTTGGACCCAACCGGAATTGTGAGTGTGCGGCTTGGGCTCGCGTTGTTTGCCCGCTTGCGGGAACGGATCCCAAACACTGTCGAAAATGACGTACATCACGCCGATGTGATGCCTGTCAGCCATACCGAGGAATTCGTCCATGCGATTGATAAACCCTTTTGGATCCTGTTTCCAGGCGAGGTCATGCAGGAACACGCGCACGCTGGTGAAACCAAGGCTTTGCGCCCACCCGAGTTCGCGATCGATCGTTTTCGGATCCCACGTCTCGGCCTGCCACATTTCGAGCTGATTGATGGCGGTGCTGGGCGCGAAGTTGGCGCCGACGAGCCAGGGTTGTTTGGCGTACCAACTATTTGCTTTTGCTTCGGACCATTGGGCACGGCCGTGCGTGGCTTGTTGCGAGGTCGTGCTGCATCCGAGTAGGAAAGCCAGTGCGAGTAGTTGGACGAGTCTCATAGTGCTTTTTGGGTTGTTAGTTGTAAGGGTTGTGTGGAGAAAGACAAGTATTCAGTGTTCAGTTTTTGGTATTCAGTGAAGAGGCGGGAATCGCGCGCCCTGCGCGCGCAGTCGATCGCGGGATTCCTGGATGTTCAATGTATGTCTACTCATTCGCGCGATTGTGTTGGCCACGCGACAGATTTTGTCGGAATCGGTTTTGTCGCTGCGATTGCTCAGAGATATGTCGTCCATCAGTTCGCATAACCCGATCGTTGTAAAATGCAGGGCGCCGGAAGCTAATCCCGCCGGGTTTTCCTGGGCTTGCTTAAAATATTCGTCATGACGCGCTTTGAGGCGTTCGGCGCGATCTTTGGCGTGCAAAAAATCCTGATAACCGCCAGCGTGCCAGTTGGAGAGGTTGTCGACGGTGACGCGGTAGGGCAGGGCGGGGTCGGTCG
>JAQGOW010000430.1 GCA_028293405.1 Verrucomicrobiales bacterium | reverse complement strand
CCGCGTCGAATAGTCGGGAAATTTTTTGCGAAAGGCCTCGAGTTCGCTCGAAGCCTCTTCGTTTTTTCCAGCCGCCTTGAGCTTTTCGATCAAGCTGAGTCGAAGCCGCACTTCCTGTTGCGGTGAGGGCTCAAGCTTGAGCGCCTGGCGATAGGCGTGAATGGAAGACTCTGGCTTCCCTTGGTATTGATAAAAATCGCCAAGTTTTTCGGAAAGAATGGCGCTGGTTTTGGTCACCGGTTCGGCGTTGAGGTATTTGACGAGTTCAGCGACGGGCGTGCCGAGGGCCAGGTTAATGTTGACGACGCTAAGATGGGACCAGTCGATGAGTTTGCTGCCGCGACTGGCGAGTTCCTGGTGGCGTTGCTCAGCCGGTTTTCGGAACGGGTTATAGAGCGGGTCGCCAATGACAGTGCCTTGCCACGACACTGTCATGAATGAACTGTAGGCGGCTTCGCCGTAGGTCATGTGCAAGAGCAACCAGCGGGTGAAAAAAATGGACATGTCCGGAAGCCCATCCATAAACGGTTCATCGACCGCCCCCATAGTGGCAGTCGCGCCTCTGGCGAGAAGCGGACCGGCCCAATGACTGGTAGTGGAGCGCAAAGTAAGCGCGTCGTAGGAGTGCAAGGCGTAGGCAAACGCGCCGGGCATGAATTCGACATTTGGCCTGGCGAGTGGACCAGAAAATTTTTCGTCAACCCATCCGGCGTAGAGCGCGATTTGGCTCAGTGGAAATGACGTTGGAAACGAGTCCATATTGGTGTCGACAACGGTTTCGTATCCAGCGCGTTTTGCGACTTCGGCGGCAATGAGGAAGTTCGTGTCCGTTGGCGCGTAGGCACCGTTTGTGAGTCCGCGCATGTCGATGTAAGCGCGCCCCCACAAACCATCGCGCTCGGCCTGGACCGCTTTGTCGACGAGCGCGCGCGCGATCTCGGGCGTCGGCCCGTCCAACCGCGCGACCATGATGATGCCGTTCGTCGGGTTGAGCGCTGCAGAGTTGGTGGTGCGATACGCGGGATTTGACAGTGATCCGGTGAGGGGAAGCTTTTGATAAATGGACGGCAAGGTCGCTAGCTCGGAATCAACGGCAGCGCCGTTGTTGCGTTCTTCAGGTTTGAGTTTCGACTCGGCCTTTTCAGAAAGCGTCGTATCGGCTGCGATTCTCAAAGGCACGCCGTAACAGAGGACGATGTAGCGAATGGTGGCCTCGCTAACTTTCGAACGCTTAAATGTAAACAGGTTTTGCTTCTCGATACCTTTGAGCAGCGGGTTTTGCAATTGATCGCGGTATTGTGCGCGAGAAATGACTTCGGTGCGCGGCAGGTCCAGGCCGAACACCTGCGATGCCGGCACGTTACGCACGCTGGCGTAATGTTCGGCCACAGCTTTGGATTCAGGCATGGCGCTATTGAAGACAACCGCGACTTCGCTGCCATCGTTCGCGGCAATGGAGGTGAACGCCGAGACTGCGGCGAATAGAAAAATCCAGAGTTTCACTTACGCAATCTGCACTTTGAGCCCGTCGTAAGCAAACCAAACGCCTTCGGGCAGTTCGGCCTGGGCGGAGTCGTGATCGTAGTCGTGAGTGAGGTGAGTGAAGTAGGTGCGTTTGGCGTTGATGCGACGGGCGGCGGTGAGCGCCTCGTCGAGGCACATGTGGGTCGGATGAACGTCCCGGCGCAATGCGTCAAGGACAACGACTTCGCACCCGCGCACTTTTTCGATCACGTCGGCCGGCACTTCTTTGCAGTCGCTCATGTACGCGAATTGTTTTTTGCCGTCTTGGACGAAGAGGTACCCGTTGGTGGTTGCGCGTCCGTGCGGCAGGACGAGCGGGTGCAGTTCCAAGTCGCCGATAGTAAACGGGCCATCGACGATGTGCGGTTCGGGTTTGAAATAGCCTTTGGGAATCGGGCCGTCAGTGAAGGCGTATTGAAACACGCGTTTCAAATCATTCATCGTTGCTTCGCTCGCGTAGACAGGCAGGCGACCATCGCGGATGTCGCAGAAGCGGCGGCAATCGTCCAAGCCCATAATGTGATCGGCGTGCGAGTGCGTAAAAACGACAGCGTCGAGCCACATAATTTTTTCGCGCAAACATTGGATGCGAAACTCGGGCGTGGTGTCGACGACGAGTTTCGTCTTGTCACTAACGACGTAAATCGATGGGCGCAGGCGATTGTTTTTTGGATTAGCGAGAAATTCGGGTGGATATTCTTTGCCGATGAGCGGCACGCCTTGCGAAGTGCCGGAGCCTAAAAAAGTAAACGAGAGGGACATCGTCCGGTCGCGTTAAAACACTACAAAACCGAGAACGGCCACGAGAACGCCGAATGCGAGTCGAATCGCGCTAAAGACTCTATGCCGTTGCGGTGTCGCAGTTGAGTAATTGATGAAATCGCGCCAGCGCCACGGAGAAACTGTTAGCCACATGCCGCCGACGATCATGACGTAAGCCCAAATGACCATCACGAGGCGCCATTCGGTATCGACCCAACGAGCGCTGTCGACCATGAGCTTGCCCAGAAGCAACATGATGATGGCGAGGCCGCGCACGGCCAGGAAATCTTTAACGAAAATGCAGGTGCCGATGCTAATTGCGATAAAAAGGCCGAAAAGGAATTTTTTCATCGATTCGAAATCGGCGAGAGATTCGATGCTGACGTTGTAGAGAAACCAGATGGTCCCGATGATCATGAGGACGTAGCCGATGGCGGTGTTGCGCGAGAATTTGCGCGCGAACGCTTTGACCGGCTCCGGTGCGAGCAGAGCGATCAGGTTCACCACCGCGACCAACAGGCCGAGGCAAATTGCGAGTATCGACAGTTTGACTGTCATAAGTCGCGGGAAAGGGAACATAAAACGACGGTGTTCGCAATGATGAAACGCGCGGATGCTGAATGACCGATTGGCGAAGAACGGTTAAGGTTCGAGGGCGGTTGCGATTAAGCAGTCTTCAGCGCGAACGATTTTGTCGATACCGGTTGTTCGCGAATGCGAATCGCGGCGGCGGTGATCAGAAGTGCAACAACGCTGAGAAGTGGTGCGCCGACGTCGCGCAGCCATGGGCCGATGTTCGGCATGCGCGTCAGAATATCGATGAGGGTGAAAGTGATTAGCAGGGTTGAGACGCTTGTGAGTGGACTCGACGGCGCGGCGTTGGTCAGCCGGTGATGAACGAGGCTGGTGAGGAGTGGGAGGAGAAGCAAATAATAATAGTTGTGGACCACGGGATTGATGAGCAGTGCGGTGCCGATCAGGATGCCTGCGAGAAGCAGAATGTGTTGCGGTGAATCGTCGCCGCCGCTTTTGCCTGCGACGAAACAAAAGCCGAGCAGCATTAAACAACCGGTGACATAAACGGCAACGCGCGCACCGGAACCAGCTTTGGCGGGGCGCTGGTCGCGCTTGATTTCGTGGTATTGCCAATTGTGGAAAAACGCGAGCAGCGATTGGTTGTCGGTGGCATTCATCGCGGTGAGTTCGTGAGCGCGGGAGGTGTCTGTGCCTGCGCCGAGACCTGGCTTGATGATGACTTCGAACCAGGTTTGGTAGTTTTCAATGGTGCGACTCGGACCCATGACGAGTGCAGGGAGGAGGAGAAAAAGGAACAGCAAACTTGCGATGCTGCCGAGCAACATTTTCCAGCGGCGTCGCCAAAACGGCAACCCAAGGAGGAGGACCGGGAACAGTTTAATGACAGCGGGGATTGCGAGGAGCCAGCCAGCGGTGAATTCGCGGCGACGGCTCGCAAAATAAAGGCCTGCAGCAATGGCCGCGAGCATGAGGACATCGACTTGGCCGCGCGATAGATCAGTTACGAGGGAACCCGCACAAATCAGGAGGGGAATTGTTCGCAGCAACCACCAATGGCGTCGTTGTTTGGGATCCGTCGGACGCGGCGCACGTAGTTCAGTGCGTTCAACCGCGCAGGCCAGCGCGTGCGCGGAAAACGCGATGAGGAACAGATTGATAAAATACCACACGGCGACAATGCAGAAAAAATGAAGATTGTCGGCATGCAAGCCGTAGAGCTTTTTTCTGCTCGCGATTTCGTAACCCCATGGCGTGTTGGCTTCTGTGCGAAGTTCGCCTTTTGGAAGAACGGCCGGCGGTGTCGGGGGTTGTTCAGCGAAGGGGATGAAGAAAATTGCGACTGCTGGCGGATATCCATAGTGCCAGTTGTGACAGTCGGTCACTTTGTAAATGTTGTCGCCATGCAAGAGCGCCCAAGCGGCACAAGGCGGCACGGTGAGATCGGTCATCGGCACGCGACGCAATGCGGTGCGTTGTTCCAAAAGCGCGCCGTACGCCAGGACGGCGACAAGCGCTATTGTTAAACCGATACGTTCGCCTCGGGTCATCATTTTTGTGAATCGAACGCGCTTCTGGACCGCTGAACTTTTTTCGGAAGAGGTGCGCGTGCGATGGCGGAGTTTGTACATAATACCGCGTCGGGGGCAAATCGTATTGCGTGAATAGTGAGCGGTGCAGCTCGGTCGCGAAAATCTGTAGGCTAATTGCCGTGAACTGCTATCCTGTAAGTATGACGACCGAAGACCTAAAAGGTATTGTGCATTCCGTGCCCGACATTATGGGTGGAACGCCCGTCTTTGTCGGAACACGTGTCCCGCTGCAAAACCTGATTGATTACTTGGAAGGTGGCGAGTCGATCGAAGATTTTCTTGACGGGTTTCCGTCAGTCAAACGCGAGCAGGTCATTGCCGTGATTGAAGCTGCCAAATTCAAGATGCTTGAAATGGTCTAGGACATGCGCATCCTGATTGATGAATGCCTGAATTGGCGATTGGGTCGCGCGCTGACCGGCCATGATGCGGTTTCGGTGCAGAAAATGGGTTGGAGCGGTATTAAGAATGGGAAACTTCTCGCTCTCGCTGTCGAAAACAACTTCGAAGTGTTTCTCACCGCCGATCGGAACTTGAGCTTTCAACAAGACCTTACCGAGGTCGCGATTGCAGTGTTGGTTGTGGAAGCGGATGGTATTCAACTTAAACACACACTGCCGCTAATGCCAAAGGTGCTCGCATTGTTGCCGACGTTAAGGCCGGGAACAGTTGTGCGAGTATCCGCGTGAGAAAAGGTCTGTTCGCCTTCGTTGAGTCACTCCAAAATCGCCGGATCGCCGTGCAGGGTGAAGAGGCTCGCGCGGGTGATTTTTACGTCGAGGAGTTGGGCTTGGTGACGCGGACTGCCGTCGAAAATTACGATCTTGTTGCAACGAGTGCGGCCCATCATCGTCGATGGATTGTTGCGGCTGGGGCCTTCGGCGAGGATTTGCATTTGTTGGCCGACGTGCTCGCGGTAGCGACCAGCGCCGATGTCGTTGATCAATTCCAGAATTCTTGCGTGACGTTCTTCCTTTAATTCTTCGGCGAGTTGATCGGGCATCGCCGCGGCAGGGGTGTCGCGGCGTTGGGAATATTTAAATAGGTACGCGTTGTCGAATTGGACTTCGCGGCACAGCGAAAGGGTTTGTTCGAAGTCGTCTTCGGTTTCGCCGGGGAAGCCAACGATGATATCGGTCGTGAGTCCGATGTCGGGTTTAACTTTCCTGAGCTTGTTGATGATGCCGACAAATCGTTCGCGAGTGTAACCGCGATGCATGAGTTTGAGCACGCGGTCGCTACCACTTTGCAACGGAATGTGCGCGCTTTGACAAAGCTTCGGGAGGCGACCGTAGGCTTCGACGAGGTCGTCGCCGTAGCCCTTTGGATGCGGACTGGTGAAGCGGATGCGGTGGAGACCGTCGATGGCGTGGACGGCTTCGAGGAGCTGGACGAAAGCGGATTTGCCGTCGACGGCGGGAATTTCTCTTTTGCCGAAGCTGGTGACGATTTGGCCGAGCAGGGTGATTTCTCGCACGCCGCCTTCCACGAGTTTGCGGCATTCGGCAACGATGTCCGCAATGGTGCGGCTGCGTTCTTCGCCGCGCGTGTAGGGGACGATGCAGAAGGTGCAGTATTGGTTGCAGCCTTGCATGATGCTGACGAAGGCGCTGACGGATTTGCGTTCGGCGCTGCCAAGGAGCAGGTGTTCTTTGATCGTGCCTTCGCTGCCGGCTTCTGCGGCGGTGTCGACGATCTTGTCGCGTTTGCCGGCGAGGAGTTGGTCGATGTATTCGGCGGCGCGATGGAATTTTTGTGTGCCGAGAACGAGGTCGACGTCGGGGAGTTGATCGAGGAGTTGTTGCCCGCGGCTTTGGGCCATGCAACCCATGAAGCCCAAAACGACGTCGCGTTTCTTGCGCGTTTGGCCGGCGAGGTTTTCCATTTTGTTGATGGCTTTTTGCTCGGCCATGTCGCGCACGCTGCAGGTGTTGAGGAGGATGACGTCGGCGTTCGCCTCCGTGGGCGTGATTTCATAACCTTTGGCGACGAGTTGCGCGGCGACGGCTTCGGAGTCGCGCTCGTTCATTTGGCAGCCGTAGGTTTTGATGTAGACGCGTGGCATCGAGCGGAAAGTTTAACGCAACGGCGCGGCGCGGCAAGGTCACACCACCAGAAAAGGGGGCTCGCAAAGTGCGGGGAGGGCGCGGCGGTGGTAACGCGGAATGTTTATTTTTTTTAGCGAGGCGAGTTGGATGGAGGCGATGGGAGGCATGAGCCTATGAGGGGACGGGCGGAATTTAGCGTGCGGGATTATTTTGCGGCAAGGCAAAATTAAAAAGCCGGTCGGAAAAATGGTTTAGCCGGTCGGCGAAAGGGTTTTGCTGGCCAGCGGAACGGTTTAGCTGGCCTGCAAAAGGGCTTAGCCTGCCTGCGGAAGGGTTTTACCGACCTGCAAAACGTTTAAGCTGACCTGCAAAATGGTTTTGCAGGCTTGTAAAATGGTTTTGCAAGGAGGGGAGATTGTTCTAAGTGGCTGGAATAAGTAATTAAGATGAAATATCGGTCCAAATCTCAGTCCCAATAGGAACATCGTCCTTGGCGACACCCTTAAGTAAACAGGCCAACTCGTGACCAGGACGTGGAGGATTAAATCGCAGAAAGGCTAGCTCCGCGATTGCTGAGAATTCGTCTCCGTTTGGCTTGCGAAGAACGACTGAAAAGGACGTTGGGCCTTCATAGCCCACAACCGATGGCGTCACCATTAGCCTGCGTTGTTCAATTAAGAACGTGTCCTCTACCGCTAGAAGTTTGATCTTGGATCCCACGCAGCCAACCATAAGTTTCCGACTCGCAATTTCCAATACCTTTTGCTCATGCCAATTCTTTCGGCAATGTTCAAATAATTCGTTCGGGGTGGGTGTAGATGTTCATCCGGCCTTCGCGCAAAAAACCGATGAGCGTTTGACCGCTTTCGTTGGCGAATTCGACCGCGAGGCTGGAGGGGGCCGAGACGGCCGCGATGATCGGGATTCTTGCCGCGAGCGCTTTTTGGATGATTTCAAATGAGGTGCGGCCGCTGACAACCAGAACGTGCTCGGTGAGCGAATGTAAATTGTTTAGGAACGCATATCCCAAAACTTTGTCGACGGCGTTGTGACGTCCGACATCTTCACGCAACACGATTAAGTTTCCTGCGGTATTGAAAATCGCCGCCGCGTGCAGGCCGCCGGTTTTGTCGAAGGTCTCTTGTTTGGCGCGAATTTTGTCCGGCAGACTTTGCAGGATATTTGCGGCGACGGATATTTCGCTGGTGATTTTCGGGAAATGTTGATGCACGGCGTCGATGCTGCTCTTGCCGCAAAGGCCGCAACTCGATGACATGAAAACGTGACGGGTGAGGCGTGCAAAATCGATTTGGACATCGGGCGAGAGAAAAACGTTAATGACGTTTTTGTCGCGGTTGCGGGGGTAGGGTTCGATTCTGGCGACCTGTTCGCGTGTGGTGATCAGGCCTTCGCTCAACAAAAACCCGACGGCGAGCTCCTCGTCGTTGCCCGGGGTGCGCATCGTGACGCTGATCGGTTGGTTGTCGACGCGAATCTCCAGCGGCTCTTCGCACGCGACCTGGTCGGTTTCGGCGGCGGATGCTTTGCCGTCTCGCCAACGAATAATTTTGGTTTCGCGTTGCACTTGTGTGGCCTTAACTCTTAATTCTTTCGTAGCAATGATTCGAGTAGTTCTTTTTGATATCGACGGCACGCTCATCCACACCGGCGGAGCAGGGGTGAAGGCTTTTGCGCGCGCGTTCTCGGAAGAGTTCGGGCTGCACGACGGCTCGGAGAACTTGAAGTTCGCCGGGCGCACCGATGTGTCGCTCGTGCGTGAGTTCTTTGGTTTGCACAAGATCGAGCCCACGCCTGACCACTTCACGCGGTATTTCCAGGTCTATATCCATTGGTTGGAAAAAATGGTCGCCGACTGTGATGGTGGGGTTTTTCCGGGCGTGGATAACTTTTTTGCGCAGATGCTCTTGCTCGAGGAAAAACCTGTTGTTGGATTGTTGACTGGTAATCTTAAACGCGGGGCGCAGATCAAGCTATCGAAGTTTGGCATTTGGGATCGTTTCGCATTTGGCGGGTTTGCGGACGATGA
>JAQGOW010000418.1 GCA_028293405.1 Verrucomicrobiales bacterium | reverse complement strand
ATGGAAACGTGGCATCCTCTCGGAGTTGTCGGCGTCATCACCGCGTTCAATTTCCCTGTTGCCGTGTGGGCGTGGAACTGCGCCTTGGCCGCCGTGTGCGGCGATTCCACCATTTGGAAACCGTCCGAACAAACTCCTTTGACCGCGATCGCGTGCATCAAAATCGCCGAACGTGTTTGCCTCGCCAACGACGTTGATCCCGCGATCTTCTGCCTGGCCATGGGCAATCGCAAAGAAATCGGCGAACCCATGTGCGCCGACAAACGCATCCCGCTTATTTCCGCAACCGGTTCAACCGCGATGGGTCGCTCCATCGGCCAAACCGTCCAGGGACGCTTCGGCCGCGTGCTCCTGGAACTCGGCGGCAATAACGCCATCATCGTCGCTCCGACCGCTGACATGGATTTGGCGACTCGTGGCATCGTCTTCGGCTCCGTCGGAACCGCCGGCCAACGCTGCACCAGCACGCGCCGCATTCTCGTCCATCAATCCGTCGAAAAAGAACTCACCGCTCGTTTGCTCCGCGCCTACAAACAAGTCCCCATCGGCAACCCGATGCAAAAAGGTACGCTCATGGGACCGCTCATCAACAAGAACTCTGTTGAAGCCATGCAAAACGCCATCGGGCGTTTGAAGCAAGAAGGCGGCGAAGTCCTCTACGGCGGCGAAAAACTCAGCGGTAAAAACTATCCTGGCGGCCAATACGTCACACCTTGCCTCGCAAAAGCTCCGCCGCACGCTGAAGTCGTGAAGGAAGAAACCTTCGCGCCGATTCTTTACATCATTCCGTATACCAAGTTCGAGCAAGCCATCGAGTGGAACAACGATGTTCCGCAAGGCCTCAGCTCTGCGATCTTCACCAACGATGTCCGCGAAGCCGAAACGTTCCTGTCCGCTCGCGGCAGCGACTGCGGCATCGCCAACGTCAACATCGGCACGAGCGGCGCAGAAATCGGTGGCGCGTTCGGCGGCGAAAAAGAAACCGGTGGCGGTCGCGAAAGCGGCAGCGACTCATGGAAAATCTACATGCGCCGCCAAACCGCAACGGTGAACTACTCATCGCAGTTGCCGCTCGCCCAAGGCATCAAGTTTACCGTCTAATCGCGCGCAGTCTTTTTCGTTACGCTAACGGCCCAGGCCGGATACGGCTCATTGCCGCGTTGCGCATTCCACAGGATGCGATTGAACAAGTCTTCAGGACATTCATCGGCGTCATCCAACGGCAACTTAGCCGAGGCAATCGCAAACTTCCGTTGCACCTTGTCATTGATCGCACGCGGCTCCGAATTCATTTGGTCCAGCGGAATGTTATTTTTCACGTGCGCAAACGCCGTGAGATCCGGCTGATCCATGAAGCAATCGAACATCGGCGTCGCCGTCGCATCGAGTTGATTCATCGGCGGCAATCCGAGCATCAACTCAATCGTGCGCACCAAGCTTGTCTGGTTATAAGGGGTGTGAACCACCGCATGCCGCTTCGTATAAGCGCTGGCGACATAAGCCGTCGTGCGATAACTGCTGACATGATCAAAACCCATCTGCGGGTCGTCCTCGATCGCGAAGATACAAGTGTCCTTCCAATATTTGCTGTGACTAATCGCATCCACAATTTGTCCAAACGCGAGGTCATTGTCGGCAACCTTCGCAGCAGGCGTTGGCGACTTCGCTTTCGTTCCCGCTGTATGATCACTAGGCAATAAGAAAATCATCAACTCCGGCAACGTGTCTGTCTTTTCGAATTGCTTGAATTCACTTAGGAAAACGCCCGCGCGCCAAACATCCGGCACATTCAATTTGAACCCAGTGGTGTTCGTGCAGAGATACGGCGTTAGTGACGGAACCGTTGCCCAACTTTTGACTATGACAGCGTCCGTACCTTTAACGAAGCTTCGGTAGCAGTCCAGGAAGTGCGGACCGTCACGACGTTTGTGGTCGGACCAAAACGCGTCGTCGCGCGTGAACTCGCCATAATCACGGAACGTCTTGCCATGCGCGATTGCATTGTCCCACAAAAAACCAGCTGGCGAATACGCCATCGCATCATCGCCGTAATACGGATAACTGCGCGGAAACCCTGCAAAAGATTTCTCAATGTAATCCGTCGCGAACGCGCTGTCCGTCCATTGATGTCCATCGGCGCTCACCGCACCCGAGCAACGTGTGTCGTCGAGCAACACGAACTCGCGAGCCAGCTTGTGTTGGTTTGGTGTCACCTTCTCGCCAAAAATGCAAAGACGCGGATCGCCATTGCCTTCTTTCATATCACCAAGAACCTGATCGTAAGTCCGATTCTCTTTGATAATGTAGAGAACGTGCTTGAAAACCGAAGGTTCCCCAACGCGCTCAGGAACCGGTTTCGCCGCCACGCCATCGCGCGCGGGCAATGACGCGGCTTCCATCACCGCATGCCCGTAATTCTCCAAAACCGCCTGCGTATACTTCGCCAGTCGTCGGTCGCTCGGCTCATCAACTATCTCGATCGTCCCACGCCACTGATGCGAATTGAGCTCCACCTTTTTGCCCGGCTTCACATCTTCTCCCGAGCCCATCCCTTTCACATTCGCGACACAAAGCTTGCTGTGCTTTTGATCAAAATCGATTGCGCCGGGAAACCAACCAGTGGGAATCAAACCAACGAGACGCGATTTACCGGGCGAAAAATCAACAGCCGCAATCGCATTCTGTGTCGCGTTGCACACGTAAAGGCGCTTGCCGGAATCATCGAAAACAAGAGCGTCAGGACTCGCACCAAAAAGATCCTTCGGCTGCCACCGCAACGAAATCGTCTCCACAATTTCGAGCGTCCGAACATCAATGACACTGACCGAATCAGCGCCGACATTTGCAACCGCAATGAATTTCTGATCCGGCGTCACCGCCAAACCCGTCGCGCGCGCGCCGGTGACGATTTCCTTCTCAACGGTCCCGGTCTTTGCGTCGACTACTGAAACTGAACCCTCATTCGCAATAAACCGAACCGGATCCACCCGAACAGTCGTGCCCTGCCCCGCCGGCCCAGATTTGCCTTCGCCCTTAACAAATTGCCGACCGCCCCAATTGCTCACGAACACTTTGTCACCGACAACGGCGACATCATACGGCAACGCGCCAACCGCAATCGTCCTCAACGTCTTCCCAGTAACGAGATCGATTTCAAGCAGGCGATTCGATAAATTCCCCGCGACATAAAGCCGTTGCCCATCGGTCGACAGCGCAAGCCCGGCCGGAATTTCCGCGCGATCAGCACCCGCAGGTCTCGGCAACTTGATGGAATACAGCGCGCGAACTTTATTCTTCGCTTCGACCGCGAAAACTTTGATGTCACCTTGAACGTTGGACAAATAAATCCGCTTACCGTCGCGCGAAAAAGTCAATCCGTTGTAGCTCGCTTGCCCGTGCGTATCCGGATGAACGATTTCCGACGAAACGACATTGGTCTTGTTGGCCTGAATCTCATCCCGCGGCAAAGCAACTCGATCCAATATCTGACCCGTTTGAGGGTTCAGAACAACCAACTCGTTCTTCGCTGATGTAACCAGCAACTGACAATCAGGACTGACCGCGATCACTTGTGGCCTCGCACCGGTTAACTCGATTTGAATGCCCGCTGGCGTGAGCGTTTGGTTTACCGGCACCGAAACGCCGGTCGAATTTACAGGAGCGACTTTGAGTTTTGGACTGCGTGCGGCACAACTGGCAAATGAAAGTGACAAAACAGCGTAAAATATAAATTGGGCTTTTTTCATGGGGATA
>JAQGOW010000414.1 GCA_028293405.1 Verrucomicrobiales bacterium | reverse complement strand
CGAAATCAATGCGAACACCGCCGATGTCCTGATTGAAAGCGCTTACTTCAAGCCGCAGAACATTCGCGCCACATCCAAGAAGTTGGAACTGCGCACGGATTCATCGTACCGCTTCGAACGCGGTGGCGATGTTGGCATTTGTGATTGGGCCAGTCGCCGCGCTGCGCAACTGATCGTTGAAACGTCCGGTGGTAAAGTGCTGGAGCAATCAATCGATGCGTTTCCGAATCCGCCCACGCAAAAGGAAATTTCGCTGCGTTTGACGAAAGCTGAGGAACTTGTTGGTTTGCCGATTCCGCACGAACAACAAGTCCAATCGTTGCGCCGCCTTGGCCTGCAAACGGACTGGTCGGACGCTGGTAGTCAGCCGATTTTCAGGATTCCCACCTTCCGTGTGGATATCAAACGTGACGTCGATCTCATTGAGGAAATCGTGCGCCTTTACGGCATCGACAAAATTCCGTCCACGCCACCGCGCGGTGCCATCGGCACGAATGCCTATGATTCGATTCACGACCAACTCACGGAAGCGCGACAAATCCTCGCTGGACTTGGCCTCAGCGAAGCTCAGGGCCAGACGCTCATTTCAGACGCTGCCGCAAAACTAATCAGCGGCGTCACTCCCGAAAATCTCGTTTATCTCGAGAATCCGCTCAGCAGCGATATGAACGTCCTTCGTCCCAGCGTTCTGCCAGGATTGCTCGATGCGCTGCGGCACAACGTTAGTCATAAAAACGACGACGTCGCACTCTTCGAAATCGGCCGCGTGTTTTCGCTCGTCGATGGAAAAACAAAAGAAGAACGCCGTCTTGGAATCGCTCTGACCGGCCATCGTCTTGCTGCGTTTTGGAGCGGTGGCGATCGCGAAGCAACTTTCGACGCGTATGATCTAAAAGGCATGTTGGAAGATTTCCTGCAACTGTTCGGCCTCAAAGGAATGACTTACGTGCGGCGTGAAAACGCGAATACGTTTTTCCTCGAATCAGCCGGTGTGCAACTCGGCAAGATGGTTCTTGGCGAAATCGGCCAAGTCACCCCTGCTCTCGCCAAGCGTTACGACCTGCGCCACGCCGCGTTCCTTGCGGAACTAAATTTCGATCTCCTGCTCGCGCGTCGGAATCGTGAAAAGTCATTCAAATCGCTTCCGGCATTTCCATCGATTCGTCGCGACGTCGCAATGATTGTTGCCGAATCAGCAACGCACGACGCTGTCCTGAATGTTGTTCGCCAGACCAAACCGGCAAATCTGGAAACGGTTGAAGTCTTCGATGTGTTCCGCGGTAAAAACATCCCGGACGGCCAGAAGAGTTTGGCCTACGCGTTTACCTATCGCAGCGCTGAGAAGACATTGACCGACGCAGAAGTGAATAGCGCGCACGAGAAGGTTGTGCAGAATCTCAAGCAAACGCTGCAAGCGACCGTTCGCGACTCGTAGTTACTTGAGCGGCTCGGAAATGCGTTTGATGCTGACCGCGCGGCCGGTGTTCGGATCGATATCAATCAACGCGCCCTGAAGCAGGATACGTTCGGAGGCGACGCCAAATTTCTGCGGCATGTTCGTTAAGAACCGCTGAATAATTGGTTCAATCTGGCGGCCGAGAACACTTTCGTGCGGACCGGTAAAACCGGCATCACAAAGAAAAGCGGTGCCTCCCGGAAATATTTGTTCATCGGCGGTTTGCACATGAGTGTGCGTCCCCACAACCGCACTCACCTGCCCATCCAACATACGGGCAATGGCGATTTTTTCCGAAGTCGCTTCTGCATGCATGTCGATGAAAATAATCGGTGTCTGTTTCCGCAACCGTTGCACTTCGGCGCGTGCGACTGTGAAAGGATTTTCGAGCGCCTGCATGAAGGAGCGCCCTTGCAGGTTCATCACCGCAATCGGCGGCAACTTTTCAAAACGAAACACCGCGCTGCCTTGCCCAACTGTTCCGGAGGGATAATTAAGTGGGCGCAAGAATCGCGGTTCATTCTGCAAAAGCGTCATGACCTCCTTTTGATCAAACAAATGATCACCGGTGGTAATGACATCGACGCCCGCATCAAATATTTCCCGCGCAGTGGTGACGGTTATTCCAGAGCCGCCGGCGGAGTTTTCGCCATTGGCAATGACGATATCCAGGTCGTGCTCGCGCCGAAGTTTCGGCACGAGCTCCTTAACCGCGCGCCGGCCAGGCTCGCCAACTATATCGCCGATGAAGAGAACGTTCACTTCTCAAACCTATGTGCGAGCGCCGAGCCGCTAAAGGAAAATTTAGAAAAACCAATTTACCCCAAAAAGGATCATGGTCGTATTCACACCGAGGTTTGGGCTATCGAATCCCGCGTTCGAAAGATGCAGCCATCGTCCTTCAAGCGTCGCCGCCATGTGCGGCTTAAAAAACCAATGCATACCGGCGTCAACTTGCACATTGAACTCGAAATCGGTGCTCAAATCGGGATGTCGGATATCGGTGAGAGACAGACCCGCACCACCGCCGACAAACGGCACGAAGCGGGTTCCCGTCGCGAAGTTATAACGCAACATTGGTGCAATCCCGACTAGATACGCTGTGTGCGAATTAAACTGCTCGCCGCCAAACAAATCACCGATCAATTCGAAATTGCCGTGCCAGAAACGATCGTTGCCGATTGGGCCAGTTAACATTGTGCCGACGTGAACAGTCCCGAGCACCACGTGATGGTCTTTACGTCCGCCAAAAACGCGCAACCCATAGCCGCCGCCGACCATAATACCGGCCTCAGTGGTGTGTTTGCGAAAACCATCACCGACATCGCCGTCCCACACCCGATCCTTTCCGGAATCAAAATCGAACTTTGCTTCGGTTCTAGCCGCAGGCTCGCTGGACTGAGCGGATGCGTCGCTCAACCCAGTGACCAATAGGACTATTGAAAAACACCTGCAGACGGAACGGCTAATTCTTAACCGCTGCAGACTTTGGCGAACCGTTCCGGGGCGGTTCGGGGACGGCGGTGCGCTTTTTGCGGCACACTTTAAATTCGCGTTCAAGTTCATCGAGTTCCTCGTCCGACAGGTTTTGCAAGTCAATCAAATAGTTACGAGCTTTGTCGCCGCTTCTGAGTAATTCGTCAAGCTTGA
>JAQGOW010000362.1 GCA_028293405.1 Verrucomicrobiales bacterium | reverse complement strand
ATTGAATAACAAGTAACCGCGATGAACAACGACGAGCGAGTGAATCAATCCGGCAACACACGGCGCGGTGAAGGCCATCAGCAGTAGGCCCCCCCAATCAATTGGTGTCGGCCGCCGTCGTCGAAATATCGATTGGACCACGTTCATTCCGTCTCCCGACCTCCATAGAACTTACAAACGGTGGTGGCAGCCAAGCTGCAAATTTTAGCAGACCTCGGCTTCGACTAATTGGGCGAGCAGGGTCAGGGACTCTTGCCAGCCTAGATAGCAGGCTTCGGCGGGGATCACATCCGGCACGCCTTCCTGGACAATGTTCAGTTCGGTGCCGACGGATACTTTCTTGAAGGTGATGGTTACGTTCATTTCGCCGGGCAGGTTTGCGTCGTCGAATTTGTCGGAGTAGCGGATCTTTTCGTTCGGAACCAATTCATGGTAGGTGCCGCCGAAGGAATGGCTTTGGCCATTGGTAAAGTTGGTGAAGGACATCCGATGGCCGCCGCCGACTTTGGCGTCCATGCTGTGGACTTTGCAGGTGAAGCCGTGGGGCGGAATCCATTTGACGATGGCGTCAGCGTCCAGAAAGGCGCGGTAGATCCGTTCGGCTGGGGCGCGGAGGACGCGATGGAGGCGGATGGTGTTTGGCATATATCTATATGTAGGCGACGAGAGGGTGGTGCTCAAATCTTTTTGCGATGTTGACGCCAGTCGGCTATTTCTCGCTCGCAGTTGGATGTGGCCGTGATAGTGTAATAACCAGTTATGAGTTCCTCTTCTGTGGTGCGCCACTGGATCTCCGGCGTGTTCATTTTCATCGCCATCGCTATGGTCGTGCTTGGGCAGACGGTTCTCGCCGGGCGGCTCAAGGATTACGATTACGTCCTATATTGGGGTGGTTGCATGGTCATGACGTTGTTTGCGGCTTTTGCGGCACTTTACGATATGGCGAAGATCCGCCGGGAATCAAAAAGGGAGCATCATCAACTCGTTGAGAGAACGTTTAAGAACCCCGATCCCGACTCCTTTTCTGGGGAATCTAACGCTTAAGCCGCCTTTGTTACGGTTCCGCGGAAGGTTTGTTACGGACAATGTTACGGGTAAAACCGCAAAAATCACCAATGTTTACAAGGGTTGTTACGATGTGACGGCTCCAGAACCCGGGAAGGGTGGGTGGCCAGTCACCGTGCCCGTTTCGTTGACCAGAACCGCTTCGGCTTGACACCCTTCGGAAACTCTGAATGGCTTCCTGACCTTGGCATCAGTTTTCTTGATTGAACTGTGTCGGGGTTTTTGTCATTCTAACGGCTGCATGAATCAGGCCCAAGCCAAGTTGCTAGGACAACTCGGAGACGCGCAACGTAGGGCGTTGATCAGTCTCTTGGCAGACGATGACTCGTCTGTCTATCAGACTGTCCGGCAAAAACTGCTTTCTTACGGCTCTGAAGTCGTGGATTGGGTTAAGCCTGAGACGCTTAGCGATAACCCCGTATTGCGCCGTCGCGCTCTGGAGATTCAGGATTACTTCGGTAAGCAGGACGCTGACGAAAAATTTCTGCGCTTTTGCCATTCTCAAGGTGAAGAGTTCGACATCGAACAGGGCGCTCTACTTCTGGCTCGCACTCAGTATCCGCGCATCAATCCGGTCGGCTATACAGCGCTGATGGATGATTTTGCCTCCGAACTGCGCGAACGCCTCGACCTGAACGGGCCGGCTGAATATATCCTGCACGTGGTCAATGATTACCTGTTCGATGAACTGAAATTTACGGGTAACGAGAAGGATTATTACGATCCGGAGAATAGCTATTTGAACCGCGTGTTGGATCGTCGCACCGGCAACCCCATCAGCATTTGTTTAACTTACCTGCTGATTACAAAGCGTTTGCGGTTGCCAATGGCTGGGATTGGTTTACCGGGTCATTTCCTTTGCCGCTATCAAAATAGTCGTTACGAGATTTACGTCGACGCTTTCAACAAAGGGAAGTCACTGAATCGCGCGGATTGCATCAAGTATTTGATGAAGATTCGCCATCGCCTCGACGAAACTTATCTCGCGCCGGTGACGCCGCGTCGCATTTTGTTGCGCATGTGCGCGAACTTGCACCAAATTTACACGCAAACCAAGGCGACGGCGGACAGCGAACGTTTGCAGAAGTACCTCGTTGCTTTGGCGAACACGGCTCTGAAACCGGCGGCTTTGCCTCCGGTCAAGGCGCAGGCTTAAGGTCTTGGGTCGCTTTTGACCTGGGCATCCATCGCCACTGATAGCGAGCCACGGCCACGTCCACTCGGGCCAAAACCCAGTAGGCAAACCGCGCTTTGATCCGTTCCCAAATTGTCCGCGACTTCTTCCATGATTGCCAATCGATGCGTTTGCAATACTGCAGTTTAGCTTCGAAAATTTCACGTCCTTTTGCGGCCAGATCCACGTTCGGCAAGCGCAGGAGCAGCTCGTAGTTGATGTGCAAACTGCGAGCGTCGAGGTTGGCCGAGCCGACGTAAACCAGGTCGTCGATCAGCATCAGCTTGGCGTGCAGGATTTGCGGTTGGTATTCGTAAACTTCAACGCCTGCCGCCAACAAACGAGTGTAAAAGCTGCGTGCGGCCATGAGCGACAGGGGGACGTCGGTTTTGGCGGGCAGGATGATTTGCACTTTGGCACCGTGTCGTGCCAATCGAGTGAGGGAGCGGCGCAAGCGCCAGGACGGCAGGAAATAGGCGCAAATGATCTGCACTTGTTTGGCGTTTTTGAGGTCGACGCGGAGGGAGCGTTTGACGGGGTTGTTGCTGCCGGGACCACTGAGGAGCAGTCGGCCTTCAGGGAGGCGAATCATCCTCGTGCGTCGGGTTTTTCTTAATTGTCGGAACGGCCGGAAACGGAATTCCGAATGGACGAACAACTCGTCGAACGCCGATGCGAGAGCGTGCGCTAAACGGCCTTCGAGTCGGATACCGACATCGCACCAACCGCAATTGATGCCATCACCTTCGTATTCGTGGCCGACGTTGAACCCGCCGACAAACGCCACCGTCTCGTCGCAAACAAGCATTTTACGGTGATCGCGAAATCCGAGCCGGTTGAGCCTCAGAGGGTTGAACCGTCGGACGTCGCCGCCTGCCGCGCGAAGGGTATCGAAAAAGGTGTCGGGCAAGGACATTGAGCCGAGTGCGTCGATCATGACGCGGACATGGACATTGCGATGAACGGCGCGGACGAGTGCTTCGCGTAGGTTCTCCGCCGTGGCGCTTTCGCGGAAGATATACATCTCCATGCGCACGGAATCTCGCGCGGCTTCAATGGCGGAGAGCATTTGAACGACGGCTTCTGCGCCGGTCTCAAGCCATTCAAATCGCGGGTTTTGCTCCATCGCTTTCATCCAAGATGAAACGGGCGGGCCTGAGATGCAACAGCGGTTTGTCCGATATAAAAATATTGCACAACGCTACGTCTCTCTTAAGTTGCACGGATGAAATTTTCACATGCCTTTGTGATTTTTGGGTTAAGCACGATGTCTGTTTTGGCGCAAAATCCGCCCGCGCCAAAGTTCCCGCTTTTGCAGACGCAACCGTCAGCCACAGCGACGAGCACGAATGAGCCGCTCGATAAGAAGAAAGCCGGTTACGCTCTCGGAATGATGCAGGCGACGGACATGAAGAGCCGCGACTTGAATATTGATTTCCCAAGCTTGCTCGACGGCATGAACGACGTGCTCAACGATAAGACGCCGAAGATGACGCAGCAGGAAGCGCGCGATCTTTTGACGAAGTGGCAGGCGGAACGCCGCAATGCAATGATGGAAAAGCGCAAGCAAGAGGACGACAAGCGCAAAGCTGAAGCCCCGAAGAACAAAGCCGATGGTGAAGCGTTCCTCGCGCAAAAGGCGAAGGAATCCGGCGTAGTCAAGCTCGATAGCGGCATGGAATATAAGGTGATCAAAGAAGGCACCGGTGTGATGCCGAAAGCCGGCGACACTGTCAGCGCGCTTTATAAAGGCACGTTCGTTAACGGCAAAGAGTTCGACAGCACAGCCAATCGCGGCAATCAACCGTTTAAGTTTGTTGTTGGCCAGGGCCAGGTCATTAAAGGTTGGGACGAAGCGGTGCAAAAAATGAAGGTTGGTTCGAAGTGGGAAATTTATGTTCCCGGTGATTTGGCTTACGGCGAAAGTGGTCGTGGTCAGATCGGGCCGAATGAAACGCTGGTGTTTGAATTGGAATTGGTAGATGTCACGCCCGGTCAAAAGCCTGCTGCCAGCAATGGCGGTAACGGTCAACAGGTGGTCAGTGGTGAAATCATCAAGGTGCCTTCAGCGGACGAGTTGAAGAAGGGCGCGAAGATTGAAGTGATTCACCCGGACCAACAGAAGAAGTAAGCGGTCGACTGAATTACTGGTTGTGGCTGGCGTGTTCTTCCTGACGATGTCGGAAGAATTCGAGGTCGGTTACAATTCCTTTCGCTGCGGCAATCAGCCGCGAGCGACGTACCTGTGTCTGCGGTTGAAAATGCAGCCGTGCGGATGGGTTCTCGCGGAGGCGCTTGATCGTTGGAGTTAGCGACGAAACATCTATCGGTTTCGACGGCACGTCATATAAGGGTTTGTCTCCATTCTTACGCGACAACCTGCGATCGATACTGACGTAGAGGTATGCCGTCAGAAGAAGGACGGCGACGACACCGAATGTGAATAGGTTGAACATGCGATCAGTGTTCGACTTGAACCTGTGCTTCAACCGTTCTGCTGTCAACGACGTAGTTGCCTATCGCGAGTTCAACGCGTTCAACAGGTGGTGCAGGAATGCCGCGTTGTCGCATTGCAAATAGTGCATTGCGCCGCCCATGCGTGAATAGCTTTTGCAGAACCTGAGGTAATAGGCCGGGTTGGTTTTCGGCGGTTCCCCTTTAGTCCAATCCCAGTTGCCGCCGTCTTGGAGATCGACCACGTATATATTGTGATCGTGGACGATCGGGCGCTTTGCTTG
>JAQGOW010000339.1 GCA_028293405.1 Verrucomicrobiales bacterium | reverse complement strand
GACGAGATTCTGACTGCCATCGTCCACCTCGGCGGGGCCGAAAAGAATCTGCTTCAGGGAGCCGGTGGTGCCGACCTTGATGCGCGTGCCGCGCGGCAGATTGGCGTGCGGCGTGGCCATGCCCCAGTGATTACCACCACCAGGGGCTTCCTCGGCGCGGGCGAAGGCGGAGCCGACCATGACGGCATCGGAGCCGCAGGCCAAAGCTTTGCAAACGTCGCCACCTTTGCTCATACCGCCATCGGTGATGATCGGGATGTAACGGCCTGTTTGTTTGAAGTAGTAATCGCGAGCGGCGGCGCAGTCGACTGTCGCCGTCACTTGCGGTACGCCAAGACCCAACACACCACGGCTCGTGCAAGCCGCACCGGGGCCGACACCAATCAGCACTCCGGCTACGCCGTTTTGCATTAATTGCAAGGTGACGTTGTAAGTGACGGTGTTGCCGATAATCACCGGCATGTTCATCATCTTGCAGAAGCCTTCCAAATCGAGCGATTTGTATTCGGTCGAGATGTGTTTCACCGTCGAGACGGTGGATTGCACAACGAAAACGTCCGCGCCAGCTTCCTGCGCGATGCAGCCGTAACGTTCCGCCTTTTGCGGAATGGAACTGACAGCGGCGAGCACGCCGGCTTTTTTCAATTCCTGAATGCGACGCCCGATCAATTCTTCTTTAATCGGTTCCAAGTAAAGTTTCTGGATGAGCGTCGTGACCTCGTCTTTGTCGGCTTTGACGACCTGTTCGAGAACTTCGCTGGGGTTTTCGTAACGGGTCTGGACGCCTTCAAGATTGATCACGCCGAGGCCGCCGAGTTTGCCCATTTCGATACAGAACTTCACGTCGGTGACGCCGTCCATCGCGCTGGCGATGATCGGAATCTTCAACGCGATTTCGCTGCCGTCTTTGCGCGGAATTTTGAAGGTCGTATCAACTTCGTTCGGGTTGATGGTGACATCGCCTGGCACCAATGCGATTTCATCGAAACCGTAGGTGACGCGTGCTTTTCTATTTCGTCCAATCCACATGCCCATGGCAAATATTTCTAGAGTTAGTTGTTAAATGTTACGTGACCAAAGGAACTCGCATTTTTCAAAATGCGTAAATCGTTACTACTTGAAATCGCCCCGCAACGGGACGGAACTGCAACCTCTTAAAACTCGATCGCGCCGTTCATTCTGCCGCACTGCGCGCATCTTGAGAGTTCTACGTCCGGGTCGTCGGTATAAACCGACGCACACCGGTCGCACCGAAACACTCTGTCTTGATCGCGCGCGGGTTGAAACCGCCGGCCGCGAAGCTCGGAATATATTGCCAGGATTGAAAGCCCGGCAAGTAAAGAAACAACGTAGCCGAAAATGAGCGATTCGCCAGTCATGCTACTTCTTTTGTTCCTCCGGTAATTCGGCGGTTTCCCATTCAAAAATCGCCTGTCCCCAAATCGTGCCGATGGCATTCAGCGGACGGAACCGCAAAAGCTTGGCGTGTTTCAATGCATCTGCGTCCGCCGTGTCAGAGCCTGAACCGGGTGAAACCAGTCGGCGTGCGACAACTTCTCCCGCACCATTGACCGCGATGTCCACGACCGAATTCTTCAACACCTTATCGCTTGGACGTGCCGGCATTTTGATAGGCAAACCAACCGCGCGATCACGGAGATCGCCCTCCACCCGTACTAAAGAATTGGTGCGTGGGACAACAGCGGAAACAAACACCGGCAACGCTTCCGTTTGCGGTGTGCTTTGCTGGCCGACTTGGAATGGTAGTTCGGGCTTCGGTTGTGCCGGCACGACGCGCCCGAGGTTTTCATTGCGCAACGTCAGCCAATTCGGTGGCTCGATCTCTTCCGGAAACTGGTAAGCGGTGCGATTGACCGTCATCCAACCGAGACCACTGAACCCATGCTGACTCGCGAGCGGGAAAAGCAAAGGATCGCTAGTGAAAAAGGTTTGTGACAGACGCTCTTCGCTCAGAGTGCCGGGAACGGTTCGCGCGACGATGTGCTGTTCTTTTCTACCCGCGCGACCGATGGGCCGATCAGCGACCAGGTAAGCGAAGCCGAGTTGGAAGATCAACAAACCACAAATCAAAACCAGCCAGCGCCCGAGCGGCCATCGTAAATTGGGAGGACGGCGCGATGTCGAACGCGGAGCGCGTTCCGCCTTCGAGTTTGCCACTGGCTTTTGTAATGTGCTTGGTTCAGTCACTTCCGATTATTTCGCCTTCATCGAATAGGCGCTTGGCCGGACAGCTTCCAAAACTTCAGAGATACCGGCGTCTCCGGCGAGCGACCGCACTTTTGTCAGCACTTCGTATGAAACAGATTTATCGGGGATCACAACAAGCGTGAGTCCTTTTAGGTTTGGGGCAGCGGCGACTTTCTTTTGCAAAGCCGACTTCAAATCCGTTTCCTCCACGATTTGATTGTCGAACAAGAATTGCCCACTCGCGGTGATCGCCATCGTGATTGTCGGATTATCAGTTCCCGCAAAGCCATCGGCGACTGGTGGCGTCACTTGCATCGTTATGCCCGGGGTGTAGAGCAACGAACCCATCATGAAAAAGCAGAGCATCAGGAAAAAAATCGCGGCAAACGGAGCGACATCCAATTGTCCGCGAAAGATTTTGGCCTGACGCTGAAATTTCATCCTATTTTCCTGCGGGACTGACCATGTTCAGGATTTCGGTCGAACATTGTTCCATGTCCAAAACGATCGCGTTAACGCGTCCGATTAAAAAATTATAGCCGGCGTAGCAGGGGATCGCCACACCGAGTCCGCCAGCGGTGCAGATGAGCGATTGCCAGATGCCGGTAGAAAGTTGTCCGACGTGTGCCGTCTGTCCGGCGCCCTGAATCTGACGAAACACATCCATGAACCCGAGCACTGTTCCGAGCAAGCCGAGCAACGGCGCGATTTGAGCGATGGTCGCGAGCACGTTCAGCTTCTGTTCCAAGCGTGGCACTTCCCATGCGCCCGCATCTTCGAGCGCCTCATAAACAGCATCGCGCCCGCGTTCGCGATTTAGAATGGCGACTTTTACCAGACGCGCGACCGGTCCGGGAGTAGCGTCGCAGATGGCAATCGCTTCGACGACGTTCTCGCGCTTGAGCACGTTACGTACGCCGTTCAGGAACTCAGCCGAGTTGATCTGTTCGCGGTGATATTGGAGAACGCGTTCGAGAAAAACCGCCAGTGCCACGGCGCTCGCGAGCATGATCATCCACATCATCGGCCCGCCATCCCTCAAAAAATGCGGCAACATACAGATTTAATAATCAGTAGGGTTGGACGTTGGAAGGTTAAACTTCAAATCGAAAGGAAATCGCCGCGTATGAAACCAACATTTCATAGCGGCGATTTGCAATCGCGCTTAAAGCGCACGAACGCTGCGCTTATATATTAGGCCTCGCCCATCATAAGGCCTTCAATCGTGTGCCCCTGCACAATCGTCTCGAGTTGGTCGACCAAACGGCACGTGATATGACTTTGGACGTGCTCGGGCAGTCCGTCGTAAAAATCACGCGTGATTTGCAGGTCGTGACGTTCGGAGTTGCGCGCGTCCGGAGCATCGACGCCCAGCACCAAAACGGGACGCGCTTTCTTCGACAAATTCGCAGTGCCGCGATGGATGGTCAGCGCGGAACGCACGGAGATGTCGCCCATCTTCGGCATTTTGCGTTGCGCCAATTTTTCATAGCGCGGCCAAAACGATTTCGGCGGAAACATACCGTGTTCGAACTCCGGCGCATAATCCCACTGCGTGCCCGGTGCAATGACGAACGGCCCCATGTCTTCGAACACATCAACAGTGGTCATATTAAACGCGAGCGAATTAAGCCGTCGACCGCGCAGCGTTTCCTCTGGCGCGGCAAAGTCCCTGTGCCAAGGCTGATCCAGCGCTCCGGGATTTGGAACATCAAAACCGATTTCGACAATTTTATATTCATCACCAAGGATGGCTTCGCAAACAGTCGTTACCCACGGATGCGTAATCACATCAACAAAGCCGCTGATATCTTGCGGATGTATTTC
>JAQGOW010000304.1 GCA_028293405.1 Verrucomicrobiales bacterium | reverse complement strand
ATCCGAAGCACGAAATAACTCAAGTGATGGCGGCAGGTTCGGGGTCGGTGACGGCCTGAGGTTCGGTTGCGGGGCCATGGTCGGTAGCAACGTCAGGAGTTACTTCGGTGGCGGCAACTTCAATGGGCGCGCCTTCTGCGACAGTCGCCGCAGCTTCGACTTGCGGCGCGTTTATACCATGTTCCATCAGAGAGGAGACGTCGCGTTGGACCTGATCGAGTTGGTTCAACTGCAGGTTCGGGTCGGTGATGGTGAAGATGTCGCCGCTGGCCGGATGTTCGTAGATGAAAATGCGAGTGCCTTCTTTTTTGATCTGCTCTTTCACTTTCAAAACGCGTTTGCGTTCGAGCATGACGGCCAAAATGTAACAAGCGGGGCCGTATTTGGGTTCGTTGGCCTCGATGAGTTTGCGCAGGAGTGTTTCGGCGTTTTCTTTTGGCATCGCTTCCGGAGCGGCCGCCGGTGGCTTTTGGTAGAGGCCTTTCCACGTCGAGATAAAACCTTTTTTGTCGATGGTGCCTGAGCCGTATTGGGTGTCCCAACACGATTGGCAGATGTCCTGACGAAGGTATTCGGACTTGTCGGAAAAGAGGATCGTGTGATACGGCTGTTTGTCTTCGAAATGTTTTTCGCAAGCCTGGCAGCCGTGGGAACGCGATTGGATGTTCCAGTCGATCATGTGTGCGCCATTATTGGGAAATTGCGCGAGAGTGGAAGTTCAAAGTGCTTGTTTTACGGGGTTTTTGGCCACGGATGGAACACAGATGGAACACGGATTTTTAACCACCAAGACGCGAAGACACCAAGAAGAGTGAGTTCGCCACAGAGACACAAAGGGCACAGAGAAAATTCCGCGTTGTCTTAGATGGCCAGATCTTTGACGTAGGCGAACAAGGCTGGGGCACCGCCGGTGTGCCAGAACAAAACGGTTTCGTCAGCAGCGATCTGGCCTTTTTGAATCATGTCGAGCATGGCACCGAATGCGCGGCCGGCGTAGACGGGGTCGAGGAGGATTCCTTCGGTTTGGGCCAAGGTGCGGATGGCGTTGCGTTCGAGGTCGCCGACAATACCGTATCCACCGCCTGCATAACCGCGGATTACTTCGAAATCTTTTGGGGTAAACCGATCGGCGATGCCAAAGCGCGTTGCGGAGTCGTTGGCGATTTCGGCGAGTTCTTGTTCGTAAAGGTTGAGGTCGCGTTCGTCTTTATCGATGCCGATGGCGGTGAGTTGGCCTTTGAATCCGGCGACGCGAGCGCCGACGACCATGCCCGCTTGCGTGCCGCCGGAGCTGGTGCCGAAGACGATGCGATTGATGCGGCGACCGTTGAGTTGTTCCATAAACTCGGTCATTGCGGTGACGTAGCCGAGCGCGCCGATGCCGTTGGAACCGCCGACGGGGATTAGATACGGTTTGCGGCCCTCCTTTGTTAACGACTCCATCAGTTCCGCAGATTTGGCGGCGCGTTGGGAGCGTTCGATCCAATGGATGGTCGCGCCAAAAAGTTCGTCGAGGAAGAGGTTGCCTTGCGGAAGCTCGGGCTTTTTGCCGTTCAAGATTAGCTCGCACTTCAGTGAGCAAGCGGCGGCCGCAGCAGCGGTTTGTCGGCAGTGATTGGATTGCGCGGCACCGAGGGTGATCAAGGTGTCGCAGCCTTGAGCGAGCGCATCAGCGAGAAGGAATTCGAGTTTGCGGACTTTGTTGCCGCCGAGTGCGAGGCCGGTTTGGTCGTCGCGTTTGATGAAGATTTTTGGCCCACCGATTTTCATCGTTAATGTGCGGAGCTCTTCCAATGGCGTCGGGAGGTGCGCGAGTTTGCAACGGGAAAGTTTTGCGGCGGTGGCGGACATGGGGATGGAATAGCATTGGTTGCGGTAAATGCCAATACCCAGAGCCGCTTAAAGGCGGAACTCCATACGTAAAACCCTTGCTTACGCGCGTCGCTCTGTTGTTAATACGCGCGCGTGTTTCCGTCATTCTTAACGACCATTTTATATTCGATCTCGACGATTTGCGCGACGCGCTCGGCCAAAATGCTGGGCGGCACAGAGGCGAATTTCTGGCGCATTGCGGTCGCGACGCTTTCGCTTGGGTTGTGGGCTTACACGTTCGGGCTAGGTCTCGCGGGTATTTCGTTTCCGTTGTTTTTCATCAGCGGCGTGATTGGCGTGGGGTCGGATGTTTTTTTGTTTCAAGGATTGCCGCGACTGGGTTCGCGTTTGACGTCGCTGCTGGTGCAATGCGGAACGGCGGTGGCTGGAGCGACGATTGAATGGCTTTGGCTCGGCACCACGCTGACGCTGACGCAAACATTGGCGTGTTGCACAATTCTTGTGGGCGTTGCAATCGCGCTCGCGCCGGGCACGCATTTCGTGTTGTCGCGCAAGCAGTGGAGTTGGGGGATTGGATTTTGTGTGGTGGCGGCGGTGGGTAATGGGTTCGGAGCGGTCTTGAGCCGAAAAGGTTTCGCGATGGCGGCGAGTGCGCATCAGCCGATTGATGTCGGGACAGCAGGATTTCAACGACTGGTTGGCGGGCTGATCGTGTGCGGGCTGGCGTTGCTCATCGTGAAACGACGCGAGTTGGTCGCGCAATTCGTTCATCCCGAAGCGCCGCGCGTCCCAAGCAGCGAGAAGTGGAAAAAGGCGTGGTTTTGGGTTGTGGCGAACGGGCTTGCGGGCCAGACGCTCGGGATGTGTTGTTTTAATTGGGCGTTGAAGACGACGCCGAC
>JAQGOW010000279.1 GCA_028293405.1 Verrucomicrobiales bacterium | reverse complement strand
CGCGCTATTTGACGAACGGATTCGGCTGACGAAAACGTCGGTTCGGTACCAACTCCATTTTACCGCGCGCAGCAGCAAGGTTCTTTAGTTCGGGCTTGTCGCTAACAGTGCCAGCCGTAATATCGTGGGCGTGCTGAATCAGTTGCAGAAATGGGTGGTCGTGCTGGCGCTCGTGGTGAGCATCGGCGGACATTGGGCGTTTTTGCAATCGGTAGCGTGGGTGGGCATGGCGGTTAATTACTCGAAGAACGCGACTCTCTCGCAAGCGCTGGAAAAAACTTTCGACGGACATCATCTCTGCAAATTGTGCAAAGTCGTTCGCGCTGGCCAAAAGGCCGAGAACTCCGATGAGGTGAAGATTGAGTTGAAGAAGTTTGATCTCGCGACCGGCACTCCGACCTTGTTTGTTTTTGAATCTCCTGCAGTCATCCCCCAGATACAGCTCGGACCCATCCTGACACGGACAGAGGTTCCGCTGCTGCCTCCGCCTCTATTAGCTTAACTCTCATTGTTTGTTTCCTCGACGCATGGTGTCGAGTGCGGCGCGCTTGGACAGCGCGCCCGACCTAACCCGTGGCGTCGTGTGACGTCACATAACATTTTTTAGATTTGATAATGAAAATATTGAAGAGTTTTGCATTTGTAGCTTTGACTGTCGCGAGTGCGCAGTCGTTGATGGCTTGTGATATTTGCGGTTGTTTCGATGCCAATGGCGCGTGCGGGATGGGCATCGGGCCGAGCAGTAAATACACCATGGAAATTGAGAAGGGATTTATCGGTGGCGTGGCCGAACAGTTCACGCACTTTGGTACGTTGCAGGCAGATGGACATCGCATCGATCAACACGGCGAATTCATCAACAGTTCGATGTCGCAGGTTTTTGCGCTCTACAACTTCAACAAGCGTTTCGGACTGCAGTTGAATGTGCCAATGATTTATCGCGAGTGGGGATCGGATGTCATGCCGCATCAGCACACATCTGGCATCGGCGATGTGTCGTTGGTAGGGAATGTTCGCTTGTACGAACGACTGCAACAGAACACGACGTTGACGTGGTCACTGCTGGGTGGGGTGAAGGTTCCGACCGGAAATTCTTCGAAGCTCCAATTGAGTGATGATGATTTGCCACAAGGCATCGGCGGACATGACCTTGCGCTCGGTTCTGGTTCGTTTGATGGAGTCGTGGGCACGTCCGTGTATGGAAGGTGGCATCGATGGTTCGGCAGCGCTGCGGTGCAATATGCGATTCGCACGCGCGGTGATTTTGGTCATCGTTATGCCAATGACCTGGTCTGGAATGGCGGCCCCGGTTATTACGTGGTTGTCAAAGGAGACTACACGATCGCGATGCAAGCCGTTGTCGCTGGTGAAACCAAAGGCAAAGATAACTTCTACGGCGTGGCTGATGAAGATTCCGCCGAGACGATGGTGACGGTTGGGCCGCAGGTGAATTTGTCGTGGCGCAATAAGTTGAACGTGCAACTGGCGGCAGATCTCCCGGTGTCGATTGATAACACTGGTGAGCAAGTTGTCCCGGATTATCGCTTGCGCGCGGCGGTGAGTTGGAAGTTTTGGTGAGTTTGGGTGGGCGCGGACGATGGCGGTGTAATCGAAGATTTAAGCTTCATCGGTTGCACCGGCGACTACTTCGTTCCGCGCCCGGGGATAGTTCCTCAACCTCGTTTTATCAACACCCACATGACGACGAGGATGCCGATCGCGACGAGGCTCATGTAGAGCGGCGATGCGATGAAGTAAGAAATGCCAATCAACGCGAGGCCGCTGAGCATCGGGATGAACGCGCTCTGCTTCTTGCCATAAATGAAGAAGCCGAACCCGATCGTTCCCCAGATCAGCGACGCAAAGAGCGTCCCTGCGCTAATATTTAGTGCGCTTAAATCCATCTCACGCCGAGCCAGAGATGTTTTTTAGGTCTGCTCTAACCTCCTCGTAGCTCGTGTTATATGCTAACACCGCCGGATCAGGTGTGATTCCGGCGTTTTCGCACGCTTGTGTGTAGCAGGTTCCCCACCAGTTGCGATGTTGCGTAAGTCCTTGATCCCGCCACTCTCTCCAGCCCATGAGCACCTTCGACCAGCATTTGTCGCCGTATTCGACCGCCTCGGCAGCACTGGCGAACTGTTTCAAATACCAATCGCGACCGATGCGGGCGTGGAGGACTTCATCAGCCCAATCGTAGTCCTGAAACAAGGCGGAAAGTTTGCAGTGCGATTTCAGGGCGACTTCCCATTCGTAACGCTTGCCGTTTTTGGGCATCAGCCCTTGTTCAATAAAATACAAAACACCGTGCCGCTCGAGCGGTGTGAGTTGCGTGTTGAGGCCGAGCGACCATGTGAAATTGACCATCACATTTTTCGGCCAATCGACACCGAGTTTTTCGAAACCAACCTCGCCCATCATAGCGTGGCGGGCTTCGTCCCAAAGTTGGCGCGTCATGTCGCGATAATATTGCCAGGGCTTGTTCGGCGTTTCGACAATGATGCTCGCCATCATTTCTGGAACATCGATTTCGCGCAGGCGCTTGTAAAACATCATGAGCACTTTCGCGTCGGGCGGCATTTTTTCGTCGTACAGAAACACCTCGGCGTTCACGCCCATGTTGTAAGGATCAGGAAAGCGTTCGTCGCGTTTGGGAACTTTGTCGTAGATGAAAGGCTTCGCCGAGTAGTCCCGCGAAATGTTTTTGCCCGAGCGTTCTGAAGCGCCGTTGAACCCGCCGGCTGCCGACACGCAATCTTCTAACAGCTCGAGCCACTTGTCGTTTGGTTTCCAATCGCGCTCCGAAACAAGCGCGGCGATTGCTTGCGCGCCGAACTTCGCCATGTCTTCCAGCTCGAGCAACGCAAACCGACAGATGCGCACCGATGGAGCGTCGGCCAACGGATTTGTATCGGCCATGTGCTTCTGCAACGCTGCGATCAGCGCTGGCACGGCTTTCTCGTAAATGCCAACCACCAATTCCTCAGTCGTCGGCGCGGACCGGATTTCGTCGAAAAAGATTTCCAGATTCGCGTCCGGGACGGCGTCCAAGCCAAGAGGCGGTTCGCGCATTTCGCCAACCCGTTTGCGCAGCGCGGCCGCGTTCTCAGCGCAGTAGTGCGCGTGCAAACTGAACCCCATTTTCAGTTCGTAAATCGGCTCAGCGGTGAGGCGCGCGAGAAAAATTTCGTGCAGACGTTTGAATGCGTAGTGATAGCGCTTGAGCCGGGCGACGCAGTCGTCAATGGAGAGCCCCGGCGACATCGCTTTTTCCATCGTGCAGAGGCCAGCGAGTCGGGGCATGTGTGCGAGAACAGCATTCATACGTTGGTTTTAAAGACCGTAGCAAAGCGCTTGTGTTTTTCTAAGCCTAAATGAACATGGAGCGCGAATTAAATGCCGCGCTCCGATGAAACTCTTTTATACAGGTCCGCTGGTGAATGCGGAGTTGCTGGTGATGATGCTTGAAAAGCACGAGATCGCCGCAACGCAGGAGTTCGTCGAGGCCGAAGGCGATGAGTTTGATTTGAATCGGATGACGAAGGTTTTAGTGCCGGAACCAGAGTATGATCGAGCCTATCAACTGTTCTACGCGGAAAAAGACGGCGAACTTTGACGGTGTGACTTGGGGCTAGCGGGCGAGTTCACGTTTACACCTACGCGGCAAAACTTGATTTGTCCCAATTGAGCTTCGCGTTCTAAAAACGTATATGTGACTGCAGGAGCGGTCCAATGGATGTGTATACGGAAATATTTTTTGTTTTCTCAGTGGCGGCGTTGACGTTTGCGCATCTCGCGACGCACCGCCTCCCGCACTTCGAAACACGCTCGCGCCGCAAGCAAATCATGAGCTGATTCAACCCCGCGTGCGCTGTGATTTTCAATTTTGAATTCGCAGCTTTATCCAGTAGCTTGCACGGCTATGTTCGAAAACATCAAAGCTCAAACCGCTGCTGCCGCTGATAAGCTCGCGCATTTGCGGAGGTTTCTTTGACGTCCC
>JAQGOW010000250.1 GCA_028293405.1 Verrucomicrobiales bacterium | reverse complement strand
TGTATTCGCCGCGTTCGAAACTGAATTCATTTGAGTCCAGGTGCACGGTTTGTTGACGTGTGCTGAAGAGGTGCATTTCGATTCGGCCGAGCTTTTCGTTGTAAGGAGCGTCGTGGCGGAAGGTGGCGCGGTCGAAATCAGCACCGAGTTCGCGGTTGGCGCGGTCGAGGATGTTGAGATTGAATTCGGCGGTGATCCCTTTGCGATCGTTGTAAGCGGCTTCGATAAATCGTTTTTCTTTTTTGCGGTCGACGCCAATGAGCAGGCCGCCATTGTCGGCGCAAAGTTGGGCGATGTTGCGCAGGAAGTTGGTGGCTGCGCGGGGTTCGAAGTTGCCAATAGTTGAACCGGGGAAAAATGCGACGGTGCGCGTTGGATTGCGCTTCGTGCGCGGGAGTGAAGGTATGTCACTGTAGTCGGCTTCAAGGGGATTGATTTCGAGACCAGGAAACTCGTCGGCCAATTGAGCGGCGGACTCGAATAGTTGCGGGCCGGAAATGTCGATTGGGATGTATCCGGAAACGTTCTGAAGATGATGCAGGAGGTGGCGCGTTTTGGTGCTGGTGCCGCTGCCAAGTTCGACGAGACGACATCCTCCGCCGATCAAGTCTGCGATTTCGTCGATGTTGTCGCGCAGGATCTGATTTTCGGTGCGTGTTGGATAATACTCGTCCAGTTCGCAGATTTCGTTGAACAACCTCGAGCCTTTCTCGTCGTAGAGAAACTTGCAGGGAAGAGTTTTTTGCGGTTGAGAAAGTCCGGCCAGTGCTTCGGTTAGGAATGCATCCGTTGCGGACGGGCGGATCAACGGCGAGGCGAGCATCGTTGCATGTTTCATACGAGATCCTTGGCCAATCTGATTCCGGTGAATTGCCAGCGAGCGTCGGGAGGGAAAAAGTTTCGGTAGGTGCGACGAATGTGCAATTGAGACGTAGCGCAGGAACCGCCGCGCAGCACGTATTGGTTGCACATAAATTTACCGTTGTATTCGCCGAGAGCACCCGGAGCTGGCGCATATCCGGGATACGGCGAGTAGCTGCTTTGCGTCCATTCCCAGACGTCGCCGAACATCTGAGCGAATTCGCATCCGTTCGATGATGTCAGAGGCCCAACGTGGAAGAGTTCGCGGTCGGCGAAATTTCCTTCGAGTGACGACTGTGCAGAGGCGATTTCCCATTCTTGTTCGGTGGGCAAACGACCGCCGGACCAGCGCGCGAAGGCGTCAGCTTCGAAAAGGCTGACGTGGCAGACGGGCTCTTCGGGAACCAGTTCGGTCATTCCCGCCAAAGTCATGGTGAACCATTTGCCCTCGCGTTTTTCCCAATAGAGCGGGGAACTCCAGTGCTTTTCGTTCACCGCATTCCATCCCAGCGATAGCCACAGCTCGGAACGGCGATAACCGCCGTCTTCGATAAACTCGAGGAATTCTGAGTTCGTCACCAACCTCGAGCCGAGGCCGAACGATTCGACAAAGACGCGGTGTCGCGGACCTTCGTTGTCGAAGCTAAAGCCGGGACCGTTGTGACCGATCGAATGAATGCCCGCTTCGAACGTCAGCCACTGCATTACTGGCACTGACGAGGCCTTAAGCGGTTGGCGGTTTCGGTAACCGGGCCGGAGTGGGTTGTGCCAGAAAACGTTTTTGATATCGGTCACCATCAATTCCTGGTGCTGCTGTTCGTGATTGACACCGAGAGTGATGATGGATTCGAGCTTCTCTAAAAGTGGTTCATCGGCTGACTCAATCAATTCGGAAACGAGGAGGTCGATGTCCGAACGATACTGAAATACCTCTTTGACGGTTGGACGAGAGAGCAGGCCGCGATGTGGCCGGGAAAAGAATGGGCCGACGGCGTTGTAGTATGAGTTGAAGAGGAAATTATACTGCGGATGCCGTGAATCGTAGTCGGGGACGAATCGTTTCAATACGAACGTTTCGAAGAACCAACTGGTGTGAGCCATGTGCCATTTTGTTGGGCTGGCTTCAGGCATGGTTTGAATCACGTAATCTTCGGGTTCCAACGGTTCGCAAATCTTCTCGGAAAAGCATCGGACGTCTCGGAACCGCCGACCTAAGCCAGGCTTTGGAGTGAGAATGGTTTCCTTCGCGCTGTTTGTGCCAAAGAGCGGTGAGGAGTTTTTTTGCGATGGTTCGACTAGCGTGTTCATTCGTTTTAGTTCCCTTGTTTGAAATGGTTCCATCCAACCTGAACGCACCATCACATGCCTTTGGCTGGGGCAGCCTCCTCTCGATTGTTTTTCCAACAATATTTCAAACTGACCTTGGTGCAACCTCGACTGAAGCTCGGTGGAATATCGCACTTGCACAGCGTGTTTTTCCTAGTGACTGGAGATTGCTGTTCACGTGTACAAAAGAGCGGACAGCGCGGGTGACGCTGTCCGCTTGAGTAATTCAGTTTCGATTACAGAGCTGATGCTTATTTACCCGACGAGTTTGCGGCGCAACATGTGACAGGGCGCTATCATGGCAGCGCGCTATCGCGTTCAAGATGACTTTTTTACATGGCGACAAACGATGAGCAGTTTGCATAAATGCGATTGGTTCTGCATCAGGCGAAAACGTCCGATGCAAGCATTGCCCAGTGTGGGTGAATCTTATTGACAGGCTTTTGCGCCACTGCAAACTGCCTAAAAGCGTGCCCGTATTCCCACAACGACCTGAACTGTGGTTTTGAACTCCGCACCTTCCGTGAATGGAATTTTTTCTAGAGGCTTTGATATGATTGTGCTGTGTTTGAAACTTGGAAGCGCTCGCCTGTTCGTGCGTTGCGTTTTGGTGCTCCTCCTTGCGAGTTTATTGACGGCGCAGTCGGCCCTGGCAGTCGGAAGTTGGACGAAGCTCACCGCGTCCACTCCCAGCAACGCGCCCGTTCAGCTGATGCTGCTGCTCCCGGACGGCACGGTGATGGCGGCTGGTTCCAACATCACAAATACGTGGTACAAACTGACGCCCGATACCAACGGCAGTTATGTGAACGGCAAATGGTCCACGCTTCATTCGATGACGAGCACGCGGTTGTATTATGCCTCGGTGGTTTTGCGCGATGGACGCGTGTTCGTCGCCGGCGCGGAATACGGGACCGGTAGGGCGACGGCAGAAATCTACAATCCGTTGACCGATGTTTGGACCACGCTCACTGTGCCGACAAATGTTCTGGATCCAACGAAAGCGTGGTCAGGAGGCACGAATAAACAGGCGTTTCTTGATTCAGGCGCGGTGCTGCTCGCCGATGGTCGCGTTTTGATTGAACCGGTTTTTCCCCAAAACTCGTACGACACTGTCATTTACGACCCGGTCGGTAACACATGGTCATCCGGGCCAACTGCTCGTGCCGGGGATCAAGACGAAGCGAGTTGGATCAAGTTGCCGGACGAAAGCATTCTGACAGTCGACCAGGGATCGACCACTGCCGAACGCTATTTGCCGGTCGGTTATTTAACAAATCACGTTCCGACGATTGCTTCAAATCGCTGGATCGCCGACACAAACGTGCCGATTTCTCTTTACGACAGCATTGGTTCGGAAATCGGCCCAGGAATGCTTCTGGCCAACGGCACGGCATTTCTGGTCGGGGCGAACGGTAACAGCGCCATATATACACCCAGTGGCGACAACACCCAGGGCTCGTGGCAAATCGGTCCCGCGCTTCCGAACGTGGTCAAGTATCCACTCGATAACAACGGCAACGAACTGACTAATTCCGCGGTCTCAACTGCAGGCGCTGCACCGGATGCACCAGCGGCAAGTTTGGTGAACGGCCAGGTGCTCTACGCGTTCAGCGCCCCACTTTACAATGATCCGCGCGCCGGAACTACGCCCGCGGGT
>JAQGOW010000201.1 GCA_028293405.1 Verrucomicrobiales bacterium | reverse complement strand
GGATCATACAAATATTTTGACAGCCCATTTAGACAGAGTTGCTGACGGTAGCAAGCATTCGCTGCTTAAGTCGTCATGTAATTGCCTCGCATTCGAACTACACACTCTTGACACGTAGCTACGTTACTGTAGAATGTCGTTCGGTCACAGAAAATCGGAACCGATGAAACAATATGTGCAACAAACAAGCGAACCAGCACCCGGTCGGGCCAGCCCGACCGCTACGCCGAAATCCCTTTCGGCACGCTGCCCTTGTACAATTCCCATATATTTATTCGCGCTCCACTTTCCCCAAATCGACAGAGCACGAATTCGCACACCGTCGCAAAGTTTCGCAAAGTTTCGTAAACCGTCGCAAAGTTCGACCGGTATACCCTACCCCCTCAAATCGCGCCAAATACCAGCAAACCACTACTAACCAACGAATTACAATTTGCGAAGTTTCAAGTCTGCAATGCGCTCACCGATCAACAACCGCAACAAATCGCTGCGTCCGAACACGATGCAACCCGCGGACCTCAGCAAACCGCCCGACTACACGTAGCCAAAGAAACCTCTTTGTTCCGAATAATTTTGTGGCATATTCTTTGCCCTTTGCTACAGTCCGCAACCCTCGGAAAGGGCAGTTGAGCTGTAAGCCGAGGAATAAACGAATTTTTGTAATGGCAACGAAGAATAAAAAAGACGAAAAGAAGCCGACGCCGCGTCCCAAAAACGTCGCGTCTGCTACCTCTGCGTCCATTTTGGGCATTGGTATCGGTGGGTCTAACGGAAAATCCAACGGACGTCCGAAGATTAAATCCGAATGGGTTAAATATTACGATAACCTTTTGGAACTCCGTGATCGCCTTACCCATCAAATGGACGGCCTCGCCAAAGAATCGGCTGAGGAGATGTCCAGCTACAGCCTGCACATGGCCGATGCCGGCACCGACAATTTCGACCGCGACTTCGCCCTGAGTCTGTTATCATCTGACCAGGACGCGATTTACGAAATCGAAGAAGCGCTCAAGCGCATTGAGAAGGACACCTACGGCGTCTGTGAATTGACTGGAAAAACAATTCCCCGCAGCCGTTTGGATGCGATTCCCTGGACTCGTTTCACGGTTGAAGCGCAGAGCCAGCTCGAACGTGAAGGTGCGTTGAAATCGCGCCGTCTCGGTACACTCGGATCCGTCGACAACAGCGGAGCTACTGACTCCGACAGCGAAGACGGTGACGAACCTGAAGAAAAGCCAGCTAAAGATAAGGACTAATTTATGCCTCGCGAAATTATTACAATCGAATGCCAGGAAGCGCGCAAGGAAGGCAAGCCGCCATCCCGCTACACCACCACGCGCAATAAAAATCTCAAGACCGAAAAGCTTGAGATCAAGAAATACAATCCTTTCTTGCGCCGTCACACTGTCCATCGCGAAGTCAAATAACAGACGTTTATGCCACGCAAAACACATCCAGAAAAACCGGGCGGCCGCAAAGGGGCTTCCGAAGTCCGCACACCACGTCCGAAGCCGAAAATCGACTTCACCGTGGACGCGCTCGACTACAAGAACGTCACCCTGCTCAAGCAATTCGTGACCGACCAGGGCCGTATTTTGCCCCGCAAATACACCGGCCTTCCGGCGCATTATCAACGTCGTCTGAACCGCTCGATCAAACGCGCGCGCCAGATGCTGTTGATGAAGTAATTTTCGCGGAAGCTTTCAAAGCAAAAGCCACGACCAAATCGGTCGTGGCTTTGCGTTTGTATATTTTCGGCCGGGCGGCGCCGTTCCCTACCCCGTAGCGCCGCTCATTTCCTCAGGCTGACCAGCATCGAGATCGATGAGAATGTCACGCGGCTCCGCACCCTTGCTCGGTCCGACAATGCCGCGGCCTTCGAGATCATCCATGATGCGCGCAGCGCGAGTGTAACCCAGTCGCAACCGCCGTTGGAGCAACGACACGCTGGCCTTCTGCTCCGTGCGGATGACTTCGATACATTGCTGCATCAGCTCCTCGTCCTCACCACTGCTGTTATCATCGCCGCCCAACGAACTGACCGGCTTCTGCAATTGTTGATGGATTTCCATTTCGTAACTCGGCTTACCCTGCGTCGCGATGTGCTCGACGACCTGATTAATTTCGTGGTCCGTCACCAGCGCACCCTGCGCGCGGATGAGCTTGGCTGAACCCGGCGGCAAGAAGAGCATGTCACCTTTGCCCAGCAACTTGTCCGCGCCCATGGTGTCGAGAATCGTGCGCGAGTCCACTTTGGACGCCACCTGGAACGCAATACGCGCCGGGATGTTCGCTTTGATGACGCCAGTAATAACGTCCACGCTCGGACGTTGCGTCGCGACGATGCAATGAATGCCGGCGGCGCGCGCCATCTGAGTAATACGCGCAATCGCCATTTCAACATCCGCCGGTGCGACCAACATCAAATCCGCCAACTCGTCGATGATCACAACGACGTAACTCAGGCGATCTGGGATGACGATATCATCATCCCGCGGCACCACGATCGCCGCATCCAATTCGACCGCGAATCCTTCGCTGTCCAATTCCGCTTTATCCTTCTTCGGCTTTTCCGGCGGTGGCACTGGAGCCTGGTTCCTCGGACGTTCGTTGAACGAATGAATATTGCGCACGCCAACCTTCGCAAAGATCTGGTAACGCTTTTCCATTTCATTAACCACCCAGCGCAGTGCCAAAATAACCTTCTTCGGGTCGGTCACGACTGGCACGACGAGGTGCGGTAGATTGTTGTATTGCTGCAGTTCGACAACTTTCGGGTCAATCATGACGAACCGAAGCTGGTCGGGGCTGAACTTGTAGAGCAACGACGCAATCACCGAGCTGATACAAACTGATTTACCCGAGCCAGTGCTGCCGGCGATGAGCACGTGCGGCATTTCGGCCAGGTCAGCGATAATCGGGTGGCCGTAGACGTCCTTACCGAGAGCGATCGGAATACGCGCTTTGGTATTGCGCCATTCATCGGATTCAAAGAGGTCGCGCAAAATCACCTTCGTCTTGATGGCATTCGGCACTTCCACGCCGACCGAACTCTTGCCTGGTACGGGCGCGAGAATATTGATTCGCTCAGCCTTCAACACTGCCTCGATATTGTTGTTGTGAGCCGCAATATTTTCCAGCTTCACGCCGGGAGCCGGATGTAATTCGTAGCGAGTAATCGTAGGCCCTTTGGTGATGTCACCAATCGCCACTTCGATTTCAAACTGCGCCAACGTCTGCTGCATCAACTTGGCATTAGCAATCAACTCCTCCTTCGACTCGGTCGGACGAATCGTCGTATCTGGATACTGCAACAGGTCTAGTGAAGGTAATTGGTAATTGCCAATCTGAGGCGTCGCAGCGACGGCGATCGGCTTCTTCTTCAGCGTCGGCTTATTGCCGTTGAGACCGCGCACGATTGGCGGGGGCATGTCAGGCGCTTTAAATTTGTCAGGAGCTTCCGGCTTGGCTTCGCCTTTGCTGCCTTCTTTGGTGACCTCAGCGACTTGTTTGGAAAGCTCTGCTTTATCACCGAGAATGTCGGCGGTATTGGCTGCAGCAATTTCGTTCGCGCTGATGACTTCACCCTCTTGCAGGATTTCCGATTCCTTAACTTCAACCTTGGATTTCTTGGCCTTCGACGTCGGAACACTCAAATCGCGAACAGTCGGTTCAGGCACAGGGCGGAGGTCGGCTCCAATTCCAGATCGCTCAGCCGCTTTTTCGGGAACGCTACCGGCTTTAACCGTTTTCTTATCAAGCTGGTCCTGCAACTTCTTCGCTTGTTTTTCCAGCTCGCGCGCCTTCTTTTCCAATTCCCGTTCTTCCGCAGTAGCAGCAACCGATCTGCCGATGCGCTCGGCCCACCAATTGCGGCACCAAAGTCCAA